>DATBOH010000008.1:0-3245 GCA_036553915.1 Caulobacteraceae bacterium
GCGATCTACACGACCGACGCCGCCGGTCGGATAACCCACTTCAATCCAGCCGCCGTAGAGTTTTCCGGACGCACACCAGAACTCGGGACAGACAGGTGGTGCGTGAGCTGGAAGCTTTACCATCCAGATGGGAGCCCGATGCCGCACGACGAATGCCCTATGGCGATCGCGCTCAATGAGGGCCGCGTCGTCGGCGGCGCCAAGGTGATCGTTGAACGGCCGGACGGCACGCGTCGATGGATCAGGCCTTTTCCGAGTCTTCTGCGCGATAGGGAAGGCCGCGTGGTCGGCGGCGTGAACATGCTCGTCGACATTACCGAAGGCGAGCAAGCCGAGCGGCATCAACAGCTGCTGGTGAACGAGCTCAATCACCGTGTGAAGAACACGCTTGCGACCGTGCAATCGATCGCCGCGCAGACCTTTCGCGGGAGCGACATCGATCCGCGCTTTCCGGAAGCCTTTGAGGCCCGACTCATCGCCTTGTCGAATGCCCACGGCCTGCTCACGCAAAGCAATTGGGAAGGCGCCGAGATCGGCGATGTTGTGCGCCAGACGGTTGAGCCACATGCCGGCCCTGAGCGGATTCATGTGCGTGGCCCGTCGGTCCGGCTCACTCCGAAAGCCGCGCTCGCTATTGCGATGGGCATGCATGAGCTGGCGACCAATGCGGCGAAATATGGGGCGTTGTCCAACCGGACCGGTTGGGTCGAGGTGACGTGGTCGGTCGATGGACCGGAGCCGGGCGCGCTGAACCTGCAATGGGCGGAAAGCGGCGGCCCCCCGGTCAAGAAGCCAGGGCGAAAAGGCTTCGGATCGCGGATGATCGAACGCAATCTTGCGTACGATTTGGACGGGCAGGCGAGGATCGATTACCGGCCCGAGGGCATAGTATGCACCATAACGAGCCCGCTCGCCCCCCCCGCCGCCGAGGTGGCGACCGACTAGAGAGTTAGGGAATGTCGTCAACGCGCATTTGCCGCCGGGTCGCCATCGTTGAGGACGAGGCAATGGTGGCCATGCTTCTGGAGGACATGCTCATTGACGGCGGTCATGAGGTCGTCGCTGTCACCGGGGAGCTTGAACGAGCGACCCAGCTATTATCGGAAATTTCCGCCGATGTTGTGATCCTCGATGTAAATCTGAACGGTCGGCAATCCTATCCGCTCGCGAACACCCTGGCCTCACGCGGCGTCCGGATCATTTTCTCAACCGGCTATGGCTCGGCTGGGCTGAAGGAGGAGTGGCGGACTACGCCGATCCTGCAAAAGCCCTTTCAGGCACGCGACCTCGAACGGGCAATGCGTCAGGTTTTCGACGGCGCGTCGGCCTGAGCGCGCGATGTTTCCAAACCCCGGACCGTGCGGTCAGACCTATTGCTGAGCCGCGGGGGCGCCCGTCCGGGCCTCCAGGGCCAGTCGCTCGGCGGTGATGGCGTCGAGACTGCGGCGAGCCTTGGCGATTCGGGCCTTGTCGCCGGAGAGCCTTGCGGCCCACCACCCATGGGCGGCGTCCATTTCTCGAATGGGGAGCAGATGTGATCCATCCGCCGGGACAAACCCCGCCAGACCGAGCGCGGCGAGCCGGCGCTGCTGCACGCCGCCGTCCTGGCCATAGGTAAGAAAGAACTGGCGAATCTTTTCCTTGATCGCCGGATCGAGATCGCGGCGCCAGACCAGGGGCGGGGCCGGCAAATCCGGTGAACGCCAGATCTCCCGCACGCCAGGCGAGCGACCATCGCCCTGACCCAGCGATTTCGAGTCGACGGCCGCCAGATCGAGACGGCCTGTCGCCAACAGGTTCAGATTGGCGCCGTCCGGGGCCCGGTGAACGGTGCGAAAGCAGGTTTCCGGCGTCTGACCCGCTGGGGCCAGAAGATAGGTCTCAACCGCCAGGGCGCTCACGGTTTGCGCATCGCCCAGGCCGATGGACAGCCGCCGGTCGCACTTCATGGCCTTGGCAAGGGCGATGGCCCGCGCTGAACCGGTCGTCAGAACTTCGTGGTCGCCCGGCGAATCGTTGGCGAACTGCGGCCTGGCGAAGACTTCGCCATCGGCCCGCCTGACCGCCAGGAGCGCCGCCGCCGCGCCGATCCATCCGAAGTCGATCCTTTTTCGGCGCAGAGCCTCGAGAAAATCAGCTTCGCTGGCGAGTTCCACTACCGTAGCGCTGAAGCCGGTAGCCGTTTGCATATCCGCCACGATCGGTGTCCAGGCGGCCGTACCGACGCCGCCATTGTCGGGCGGCAAAATCGCCATTCTCAGTGGCGCGTCCTGGCGCGGGGCGGCGACTTGCTTGGCGCGTCCGCACGCCGCCACGGCAAGCGCGGAGAGCAAGATCAGCCGGCGATCAGCGTGATGGGCGTGGGCTATGGGCATGGGCGGCTTCGCCACGGCATTTTGCCATGACCGGGCGGCGAGGGTCCATTAGCGCTTTACATGGCCGGCCATGGTCCCTATGTGCACCGGCTCCGGCGGACACCCAGGGTGCTCACGTCGGTTTCGGTTCAACAGTCCACAGGGGTTTACGTGCGTTGCACACGTATCATTCTCCCCTGGACCTGGTCCGCGAGCGCTCGCCGGAACGTCCTGTAGCCCTGGTGCGACCGGACGCCGTGCACGCCGCGGCGAACTGGTTCAGGCACAGCTTCAAGGGTGAGACCTTTTACGCCTTGAAGGCCAACCCATCGCCGTGGGCGATCGCGGCGGTCTGCCAGGCCGGGGTCACCAGCTTCGACGTCGCCTCACCCGCCGAGATCGCGCTGGTGCGCGAGCATGCGCCGGCGGCGCGCATCGCCTTCATGCATCCGGTCAAAAGCAGGCGGGCGATCGCCAGCGCCTATTTCGACCACGGGGTTCGCATTTTCGCGCTCGATAGTCATGAGGAGCTCGAAAAGATCCTCCAGGCGACGGGCAGGGCGGCCGACCTCACCTTGATGGTGCGGCTGGCGGTCGAAGCGCCGGGGGCGGCCTACGCCCTGTCCGGCAAGTTCGGCGTCGATTCCAAGGCCGCCCCCGAGCTGCTTCTCGCCACCCGTCGCGCCGCTTCGGACCGCATGGGCGTGTGTTTCCATGTCGGGAGCCAGTGCATGCGTCCATCCGCCTTCCAGGCCGCCATGGCGCAGACCTCGCGGGCGCTGGTGCGCGCCGGCGTCTTCGCCGATGTGGTCGACATCGGCGGTGGCTTCCCCTCCATCTATCCAGGCATGATCCCGCCCGACCTGGCCGACTATGTCGCCGCCATCGACC
>DATBOH010000009.1:0-1872 GCA_036553915.1 Caulobacteraceae bacterium
CTTCAGGCGCCCGAACTCGAACAGGCATTCATGGGCGGTCCCGAAAGTGATCGGGATGGCCGCCGCCTGCTGGATGTCATAGCCGTCGGGTATCGGCCAGGCGTTGCGGGCTGGCGCGACCCGCAGCTCGGCGTGCGAGCCGGCCGCCGCCACAGTCACCACCTTCTGACCGCGCTTCAACCCGGTGACCTCGGAACCCAGGTCAATGATCTCCCCGGCCGCCTGATAGCCGACGATGTGCGGACGCCCTGCCAATGCGCCGCGCCAGCGATTGAGCGTGTCGCCGCCCTCGACGCTCACGGCCGCGACCTGGATCACCACCTCTTGAGGTCCGCATTTCGGGTCAGGGACTGTTTCATAGGTGAGAACGCCCGGGTCGCCGTTCTCGTAGTACACCGCCGCCTTCATGGCCCGTCCTCCAAGCAACGCCGGCGCATTTGGCGGTGACGGAGGGATTCGAACCCTCGGTACGGCTTTACACCGTACAACGGTTTAGCAAACCGCCGCCTTCAGCCGCTCGGCCACGTCACCTGGGGGCGCGCCATAGCCTTTCGCCCCGGGGCTGGCAATTGGGGCTCACCGGGCCCGCTGGCCGAACAGCACCTTGCGCGCTTCCTCGGCTTCCTTGCCGGAGCGATTGAGACCAACCCCGCCACGCACCGCCTTGGCCCGATCGAGCGCCCGTCGCACCGCCGGCCGGCTGGCAATCCGCGCCTTCCAGGCCAGAAGATCCGGAAAGCTCTCCATCTGAATGAGCGCGCTCGACTGGCCAGCCACCCAGGGCCAGCACAGCATGTCAGCGATGCTGTAGTCGCCGGCGATGAATTCCCGTCCTTCAAGTTGCTTGTTCAATACGCCATACAAGCGGTTGACTTCATTTGTGTAACGATTGGCGCCATAGGCCGATTGCCGCTGGTCAGGCAGGAGGGCCGGCGAATAGTTGCGAAAGTGGTTGCTCTGGCCTGCCATCGGCCCAAGCCCGGCCATCTGCCAGAAGGCCCATTCGTCGACCTTGACCCGGGCGCGTTCGTCGGCGGGGTAGAACTTGCCGGTCTTGCGGCCGAGGTATTGCAAGATAGCGCCCGATTCGAAGACCGAGATCGGCGCGCCGCCCGGACCATCGGGATCGACGATGGCCGGCATGCGATTGTTGGGCGAAATGGCCAGAAACGTGGGCGCGAACTGATCGCCTCGGCCGATGTTCACTGGCATGATCGTGTAGGGCAGGTCCATCTCTTCACAGGCGATGGTGACCTTATGGCCGTTCGGGGTTGGCCAGAAATAGACCTCGATCGGCGCGCTCATGCCTCGCTTACTCCAAGCTGTTGTTTCAAAATCGCATTCACCGTCGCCGGATTGGCTTTCCCAGCCGTCTCGCGCATGACCTGGCCAACGAACCAGCCAATCGCCTGGGGTTTTTCCCGCACGGCCGCGGCCTTTTCGGGATGGGCGGCGATCAGAGCGTCAACGAGTTGCTGCAAGGCTATGGTGTCGCTGACTTGGGTGAGGCCACGCGCGGCCACGATGGCGCCAGGCGCCCCCTCCCCGGCCCACATATGGTCGAACACCTCGCGGGCGATCTTGGACGAGATCACCCCCTCTTCCTGCAGGCGAACCAGCTCGGCCAGGTGCTCCGCAGGGATGGGACAGGCCTCCATCTCCAGGTTGTCGCGGGCCAGATGCGTGAGCACGGCATTGGTGACTGTATTGGCGACGAGCTTGGCGTCGCGACCGGCCGCCGCCGCCTCGAAATAGTCGGTGCGCGTTGCGTCGCTGGCCAGCACCTGGGCGTCGTAGCGGCTCAGCCCATATTGGCTTTCGAGCCTCGCCATCTTGGCGTCGGGAAGTTCCGGCAGGCCAGCGGCGATTTCA
>DATBOH010000095.1:0-3930 GCA_036553915.1 Caulobacteraceae bacterium
CGGAAGGGCCCGTTACGCTCTTGGAATGGCCAGGCTCGGACCGGCCGCCGCCGCCTACGCCCGCCACCGCGATCGAGGACCGCTGAAGGCGGCGCTGGTCGCCGAATTTCTGACCGGGTCGAGCCGCGACGACCTGTCGCAGAGCGCCGAGCGCTTCGCCACCGAGCGTTCCGCGGCGCTGCTGCGCCCCGACGCCCTGCGCGCCTGGCGTCGGTGGCGCCAGCGCAAGGCGCGCTTGGTCATCGTCACCGCCTCGCCGCAACTCCTGGTGGCCCCGTTCGGACACGGCCTGGGGGCCGAGGCGGTGATCGGCACCGGCCTGGCCTTCAACGATGCAGGATTGGCGACCGGAGCGCTCGATGGGCCCAACTGCCGGGGATCGGAAAAAGTGGCGCGACTGCAGGCGGCGTTTGGCGACGACGTGCGCCTTGAGGCCGCTTATGGCGACAGCGATGGCGATACACAGATGCTGGCCATCGCCGACGAGCGCGGCCTAAAGGTGTTTAGTGAAAGGCCATGAAGCACGCTGGCCCAGCCGCCCTTGATCGCCTTGAGCCCCTGCTCATCCGCCTGCGCGCCCTGCCCGGCCTGAAGGAACGCGCGCGCGGCGTCTTCTATCGCGGCGGCCGCGCCTTCCTGCATTTCCATGAGCATGGCGAGGCGCTTTTCGCCGATCTTCGCGTGGCCGGCGACGCCTTCGAGCGTCACCCGGTCGCCGATGGCGGCGAGGCGCTGTTCAAGACTGTCGCCGCCAACCTCTAGGAGCGCGGCCGCCGGCGCGTCAGCGCCCGACGCAGGATCGGTGGCGTCCAATCGAGCACCAGCTCGCGGCGCTTCATCAACCAATCTGGCCGGTCGCCCGTCCCCGGTCGGGGCTTGAACTGCGTCGAATGCGGCCGTTCCTCTCCGGCCCAGGTCGCGGTGTAATAATAAAGGGCGATAGATTTGCGGGTCACGCCGTCCGGGTGATTCACCGGCCGCGGATTGCCGTGATTGCTGCGCGTGGTGGTGTTGAAGATCACACATCGGTTGGCGACCGGATTCACCGAGACCTCGCAACGGCTCATGTCGTCGGCCCACAGTTCGAGCTGGCCGCCCCAGGCCTCGCTCCAGCCGCGATTGAGATAGATGAGCACATTGATCCGCCGTTCCAGGTTCATCGGCGCGTGATGGTTGAAGTCGGTGTGCACCGACAGATGGCCACCCTGACCGATCTCATGGAAGCCGCCGCCGGCGAAATACGGATCAGGGATCAGGCCCGAGATGCCGGAGATGTTTTCTATCACCTGGATGAACGGCCGCGAATTGAAGGCGTAGAAGAGGCCCCGCAACGGTGCGGCCATCCGGTCCGGATTGATCTCGCGCTTCAGCCGTTCCTGGTCGCGATCGTAGCGGATCGAATCGGCCAGCGCATGGCTGGCGAATTCGCCGACGCAGAGATCGATCAGAGGCTCGGGCAGGAAGTCGTCGATCACCACATGCGGAAACGGGGTTGCGCCCTGGTAGCGCGCGCGCAGCTCCCGCCCCAGCTCCGGGGTCGCGCCGACGGCTAGATAGCCGGTGGCGCTGTCCATGGCGCTCAGATAGGCCATCGGCCGCCCTTGGCGAGCGTCAGCCCTCGGCGGCCGCTTCGGAGGCCGCCCGGCTCTCATAAATGTGGTCGACAATGCCCCAGGCCTTGGCTTCCTCGGCATCCATGAAATGGTCGCGGTCGAGCGTGCGGTCCACCTCCTCATAGGTGCGGCCGGTGTGCTTGGCGTAGAGCTCATTCAGGCGCCGCTTGGTCTTGAGAATGTCCTCGGCGTGGCGCTCGATGTCCGAAGCCTTGCCCTGGAAGCCGCCGGACGGCTGGTGGACCATGATCCGGGCGTTCGGCAGCGCCACCCGCATCCCCGCCTCGCCAGCCATCAGCAGGAACGAACCCATCGAAGCGGCCATGCCCATGCAGGTCGTCGCCACCGGGCAGCGGATGTATTGCATGGTGTCGTAGATCGCCAGGCCCGAGGTCACCACACCGCCAGGCGAGTTGATGTACATGTCGATCTGCTTCTTCGGAAATTCGGATTCCAGATAAAGCAGTTGGGCGCAGATCAGCGCCGACATCGAATCGTCGACCACGCCGTTCAAGAACACCACCCGCTCGCGCAACAGCCGCGAGAAAATGTCGAAGGCCCGCTCGCCGCGACTCGACTGCTCGACCACCATCGGCACGAGATTGAGATTGTTGCTCAAGGTGTCGGTCAGCATCGCGATTCCTCAGACTGGGGCGGGGCTGATATCGCCCTGACGCGCCCGGCTTGCAAGGGCGGCGGAGAGCAGGGCATGCCGGCGCGCGCCGACCTTGTCCCAGGTAAAGGCCTGGGCATCCTCGCGGGCCGCCTCGCCGAACCGGCGGCGTTCGTTGACGTCCGCGGCCAGTCGCCTGAGAGTGACGATCCAGCCGTCGGCGTCGTAGGGCTCGCGGATCAACCCGTTACGCTCGTCCCGCGCCACCCTGCCCGCTCCCATCGGCGAAACCAGGAGCGGCAGGCCGCAGCCGGCCGCCTCATAGGTCACCTGTGGGCCGCCTTCCTCGAGAGAGGGAAAGACGAAGACGTCGGCGGCCCGATAGAGAGCGCTCATGTCGGCGACGTATCCCGGAGCCGAGACCTCCGGCCGGGCCAGCAGCGGCGCGCAAAGTTGGGCCAGAGCCGGTTCGATCCGTCCGGCCAGCACCAGCCGGCCCTTCACCTGCGCCCGGGCCCAATAGTCCAGCAGCAGATGCGCGCCCTTGCGGACGCACACGTCGCCGACGAACAGAAACGTCGGTTCGTCCGTCGCGTCCCGAACCGCCGGGACCGCGCCGTAACCGTCGGCCCGCCAGCCGAAGCTAGTCGGCACGATCTTGCTTCTTGCAATCCCGGCCTCCGCGAGGCTCGCCTCGGCGGCGACATTGGAGGCGAAGACCAGGTCGGCGAGCGCCAGCAGGCGCCGGTCCGCCTCGACTGTGGCGACGGTGATGCGATGGCCCCGGGGCAGGCCGGCGCGGTCATAGGCGGCGTCCAGCACGCCAAGGCCTAGGCCATCGAAACAATTGATGAGCTCACGGACGATCGGAATCCGCCGATCTCGCAGCCGGTGAAGCAGTCGCTCCGACGCCCCGGGCCAGACATAGGCGATAGCCTCGCCAGGCCCATCGCGGTCGATCGCCGCCAGCATCGCCTGTTCGACGACCCAGCGCGTCGGCCTTCCGAGCAGGCGGAAGGGGAACGGTTTGCCCGGAATGACGGTGCGGATCGCGAATCGATTGGGAACAGGACCGTTCAGGCGCGGCGCGAACAGAGTGCAAATGGCCCCGGCGTCGGTCAGGCCATTCAAAAGCTCGGTGCAGGTATAGCCGACGCCGGCATAGGCGAGCGGCATGGAGAAGAAGCTGTAGACCCTGAAGCTCAGGATCAGCCCTTAGCCGGCTTGGCGACCGCCTTGGTCTTCGCCGCCGCCGGCTTGGACGCCTTGGGCGCCGCCGGGTGAGCTTTAGTCGTCACCGCCTTGGGTCCGGCGGTAGCCTTGGCAACCTTGGCCGGCGGGGCCGGCGCTTTCGCGAGGACCTTTTCACTTTTGGCGGGTTTGGATTTGGCCGTCGCGGACGGCGCCGCCTTCGCCGGTTCCTTGGCCGCCTTCGCGGGCTTTGCCTTGGTTCCTGATTTCGCCTTGGGCGCCTCTTCGCGGATGCCTTCCGGGAGATCGTCTTCTTCGAGCAGGACTTCCTTCGCCACCGCCCGGTCGCTCACCTTGGCCTTGGAAAGGATCAGGTCGACGACCTTTTCTTCATACCGCGGCGCCCGCAGGCTCGCCTGGGCCTGCGGGTTCTGGCGCAGGTAGTCGAACATCTGTTGGGCCATCTCGCCATAGCGGCGTGCCTCGTTTCGCATCGCTTCGTTCAATTCCTGG
>DATBOH010000129.1:0-15990 GCA_036553915.1 Caulobacteraceae bacterium
GAGCCACAACGGGCGCAGGGCGGGCGCGGTGAAGCCAAGCAGCACGGCGTGGCCGATCAGCGCCGCGGCGCCGGCGGCGAGCGTCGCCTCGAAGGCGCGTTGGCGCAGCAGCAGCAGGACGCCGAGCCCTCCGGCGGCCAGGTAAAGGATGGCCGCGACCACAGCCGTCGGCAGGGCCGCGGGGGCCGCCAGCGCCTGCGCCGCCAAGATCCCGACGGCGGCGAAGGCGAGGGCGGCCGCGGTCATCAGCGCCGCGCCGACCAGGCGGCTCGTTCGCCCCGATAGCGACCCCAGTCCGCGCACCGCCAGCCACGCCAGCGCCCCATAGAGCGGCAGGGGATAATGGATGAGCTTGGTCGGCACGATTTCGAAGACGATCCAGGCCGGAACCAGCCAACACAGGGCGAAGCGCACGACGGGCTCATCGCGACCCCGCCAGGCGGCCACGGCGGCGGCCGGCAGCAGCAGCGTCGCCGGGAACAGCATCAGCGGCGTCAGCACGGCATAGAAGCCCGGCGGCAGCCCATGGCTCTCCTCGCCGCGCAATAGCTTGGGGGCCAGATCGCCGCCGATCGCCGCGCCCCAGAAGGCCCCGTCGCTGGCCACGGTGACGGCCATGGCCCACGGCCCGATCACCAGGGCGATGGCGATCAGCCCCCAGCCCCAGCCGAGCTTGGCCATCCACCTCAGCCGCCGGTCCCAGACGGCCAGGGCGATAAGCGTCAGGATGGCCACCATCGGCCCGATCGGCCCCTTGACCAGGATGGCCAAGGCCATACCGGCCCACAGCAAGGGCCGCACCGCGGGGCCGGCGGGCCGGTCGTCTCTGGCGGCCAGATACAACCGGCCGAGCGCCGCCATCGACAAGGTCACCGCGCCGGCCAGCACCCCATCGGTGGCCGCGATCGCCGCCTCGGTCGACAGTAGAAAACTGGCTCCGAGTATTCCCCCGGCCAGCAGGCCACGGCCAGGGCCGAGAAAGGCGGCTGCGCCCCAGGCGCAGGCGGCCGCCGCCAGCATGGCGCCAAGCAGCGACGGCAGGCGGTAGGCCCAGATTTGCCGAGCCTCGACCCGGCTGGTCACCGCCACGGACGCCGCCTGCAGCCAATAGATGCCGACGGGTTTCTTGAACCGCGGCGCCTCCTGGAACTTCGGACTGACGAAATCGCCGCCTTCGAGCATCTGGGCCGTGGCTTCGGCGAAGCGTGACTCGTCTCGATCGAGCGGCGGCAGGGCGACCAGCGCCGGCAGGCCGGCGACCAGGGCGACGAGGGCGGCAAGAGCCGGTCCGCGCCAGCCGCGGCCGAATCGCTCCAGCAAGGCTTCCCAGCGCATGGCTCTTGTTAGCACGATCCCCACGCGGCGCGATTTTGCGCTAAAGCCGGGCCATGAACGGGCCGGACATCGCCATTGTCATACCGGTGTTCAACGAGGAAGGCGCCGCGCCGGCTCTGGCCCGCGAGATCGCCGCGGCCTTTGCCGGGCAGGCGATCGAAATCATCTTTGTCGATGACGCCAGCGGTGACGCCACCGCATCGATGCTCGAAGCCCTGAAGCCCGAACTGCCGATGCTGCGCGTGCTGCGCCATGGCGCCAACGCCGGCCAGAGCCGCGCCATCCGCACCGGTGTGCTGGCCGCGAGGGCGCCGGTGGTGGTGACCCTGGATGGCGATGGCCAGAACGATCCCGCCGACGCTCCGGCCCTGGTCGAAGCCCTGCGCGGAGGCGCGCCCGAGTTGGCCCTGGTCGGCGGCCAGAGGCTTAAGCGTCAGGATAGCGCCGCCAAGCGCTGGGCTTCGCGCCTCGCCAACGCCGTTCGCCGCCGCCTGCTTGACGACGGCGCCGCCGACACCGGCTGCGGTCTCAAGGCCTTCCGCCGCGAGGCGTTTCTGGCTCTGCCCTATTTCGATCACATGCACCGCTATCTGCCGGCCCTGATGCTGCGTGAGGGACGCCAAGTGGCGTTCAGGCCGGTCTCGCACCGGCCGCGCACCAGCGGGCGGTCCAAATACACCAACCTCGGGCGCCTGGCGGTGGCGATCGCCGACCTGCGCGGGGTGATGTGGCTGCGCCACCGGGCTCGATCGCCGGGAAGCATCCGCGAGACCTGAACTCGGCAAGGCGATATCTGGCCAGCGCTTCCAGCGACTCAGCTACACCCTCTAGAGCTTGGTGCGTTTACACGGAACAGATGGAAACGTTGAATCAAGCTCTAGAAAGTTGGATTCTAGAGCAAATCATCCCCGTTTGGACGTTTCCGTCTAAACGGGGTTTGCTCTAGGCTTGCCGGCGATGGGACGAGTCCTAGCCGCCGCGCCGCTGTTGGCCCTGCCCGTGGCGGCCTATAATCTGATCGCCATCGCCCTCGGCGGATTCGGCCAGGTCGGGCTCGCGCCGCACCTCACGGCGGCGCTGTTCGAGACCCGCTCAGTGGCTGGCGACGCCTGGCCGGTCAGCATCTCGGATCTGCTCCTGGCCGCGGCCCTGGTGACCATGTTCGTCGAACTGGTGAAAGCGCCGCCGGACCGGCGCATCGCGGTGGTCAACCATGCTCTGTCGATCGTGCTGTTCGTGGTCTGCCTGGCCGAGATGCTGGTGTTCGCCGGCTTCGCCAACTCGACGTTCTTCCTCATCACCCTGATGGTGCTGCTGGACGTGCTGGCCGGGTTCATTCTCGGCGCCTATCTGCGCAAACCGGAGCGGGAGATCAGGCCCCGAGCGCCTCGGGGCTAGCGCGGAAAAGATCCACCGAGCCTTGGGTTACCGCCTGGGCGAGCCCCGGCGCCTGGGCCAGGACCTGATGGGAGAACACCCGGGCCAGACCGATGCGGGTCTTCCAATAGGTCGCATCGCCCTCGCCCGCCGCCAGCCGTTGCGAGGCGAAGAGCGCCTGGCGACCCAGCATCCAGCCGCCGACCACGTCGCCCATCAGTTTCAGGTACGGCGTCGCGCCGGCAAGGGCGTCGGGCTGGGCGTGGCCGCGGCGCTCGATCAGCCAGCCGCTGGCCCCTTGCATGGCCGCCACGCCAGCCTCCAGATGACCGCCGATGCTGTGCAGCCAGCCGTCGTCGGCGCTTTTCAGCTCGGCGGCGGTGGGGATGATGTCGGCGGCCAGTTCGCGCACCGCTGCGCCCTTGCCGAGGGCCAGCTTGCGACCCATCAGATCGATCGCCTGGATGCCATTTGTGCCTTCATAGATCGGCAGGATGCGAGCATCCCGATAGTACTGAGCCGCTCCGGTCTCTTCGATGAAGCCCATGCCGCCATGCACCTGCAGGCAGGCCGAAGCGGCTTCGACCGCCATGTCGGTGGACCAGGCCTTGGCGATCGGGGTGAGGATTTCCTCGCGCAGTTTGGCGGCGTCGCGATCGACCGGATTGCCCGAAAGCCGCGCCCGGTCGGCGGCCACCGCGGTCGCCAGGCAGATGGCCCGGGCCGCCTCGATCCTGGCCTTGACCAGCATCAGGGTGCGGCGCACGTCGGGATGGTCGAAGAGCCGCGAGGGCGAGGCTCCGGTCCAGGCCGACCGCCCCTGAGCCCGCTCCAGCGAAAAGGCCAGGGCTTGCTGGTAGGCGCGCTCGGCCAGGCCAACCCCTTGGACGCCGACCTGCAAACGCGCGGCGTTCATCATCACGAACATATTGGCGAGGCCGGCGTTGGCCGCGCCGACCATTTCCGCCTTGGCCCCGTCATAGGCCATGACGCAGGTGGGCGAGGCGTGGATACCGAGCTTGTGCTCAAGGCTGACCGGGCGAACGCCGTTGGCTTCGCCGAGTTGACCGTCGTCACCGACCAGCCGCTTTGAGACCAGAAACAGCGTCAGACCGCGCGAGCCGGGCGGCGCGTCGGGCAGGCGCGCCAGGACCATGTGCACGATGTTGTCGGCGACATCGTGATCGCCCCAGGTGATGAAGATCTTCTGGCCCGTCAGGCGCCAGCCGCCATCGCCATCGCTCTCGGCTCGTGTGGCGACCGACCCCAGGTCGGAGCCGGACTGCGGCTCGGTGAGGTTCATGGTCCCGGTCCATCGGCCGGAAACCAGCGGAGCCAGATACAGGCGCTTCTGGCGTTCATCGCCAAGCAGGCTCAGAGCCTCGATGGCCGCCAGGGTCAGCATCGGGCAAAGGCCAAAGGCCATGTTGGCGGCCTGGAACATTTCGAAGACGGCGATTTCCAGCACCTTGGGCAGCCCCTGGCCGCCATAGGCGGGGTCGGCGGACAGGCCGTTCCAGCCGCCGGCCGCGAACTGGCGATAGGCGTCGGCGAATCCCGGCGCGGCGCGCACCTGGCCGTTTTCGATCCGCGCGCCCTCGACATCCCCGGTGCGGTTGAGCGGCGCGAGCACATCGCTGGCCAGAGCACCGGCGCCTTCCAGCACCGCCTTCACCGTCTCGCCATCGAGGCCCGGAAAATGCTTCTCGAGGGCGGCGAAGTCGGTCGCCGATTCCAGGGCGAAGCCAAGGTCGCGGACAGGCGCTTTGTAGCTCATGCGGTCGATCCCTTGCGGCGGCGGCCCGGCTAATTAGCGCATCTGGCGCCCGCGTCGAGCCCAGGTCGAGCCCGCGCCTTGCCGGCGACATTTTAGCGCCCTAGGGGAGCGCTACCATGCGCGCCCAGCTCATCGCCCTTTTCGCCCTGGCTTGGCCGGTCATCGCGGCGGCCGACCCCACGCCGCCGAACCAGGCTCAAGCCGTCGCGCCGCCGGCCCCCCAGGCCCTGCGGGCCGGCCACTACAAACTCGATCCCAAGCACGCCAGTCTGACCGCCACGGTGCGGCACCTTCGCGTCTCCAACTATGTCATGCGGTTCGACAAGCTGAACGCCGAGTTCAGCTATGACCCGGCGCATCCGCAAGCCGCGGTCCTGACGGCCACGGTCGAACCGGGAAGCCTCGACGTCGGGGCCAGCTACAGCCGCCAATTCGCCGACGACTTCTTGGGCGCGGCCAAGTTCCCGACCGCCAGTTTCACCGCCACGGCGATGAAGCCCGACCCGGATCTGCGCGGCGGAGCCATGACCGGCGATCTGACCTTGATGGGCGTCACGCGGCCGGTGACCTTTCAGGTGCGGCTGGTGGGCGTCGGCCATGGCGTCCCCTTCGGCGTCATCGCCGGGCTTTCGGCGACAGCGGAGATCGAGCGCTCCGAATTCGGCTCCAAGGGCTTTCTGAACTATGTGGGTGACACGGTTGTCTTGCACTTCGAGGGTGAATTCGACCGCCAATAGGAGGCGCCGATGCGTCGGTTGGACCGCTACACCAGCGTCGCCATCTTGCTACATTGGCTGATCGCCGCCCTGATCGCCGCCAATGTCGGGCTCGCCTGGTATTTCAACACCCAGCATGGCCTGGCCAAGCTGGGGCCGCTGCAGATCCACAAATCCATCGGCATCACAGTCCTCGTCTTATCGTTGGCCCGGCTCCTGTGGCGCTTCACCGCGACGCCACCGCCGCTGCCGACCTCGATGAACCGCCTTGAAAAGCTCGCCGCCCATGCCGTTCACGCGCTGCTCTATGCGATCATGATCGGCATGCCGCTGACCGGCTGGGCCACCGCCTCGGCCAGCAAGCTGATCAAGGTGGCGCCCATCACCTGGTTCGGCCTGTTCAAATGGCCGGCCATCGACCGGCTGGCCAATCTTCCGCCGGCCCCGATGAAGCAGGCCCACGATCTGTTCGACGGCCTGCACAGCGACGGCGCCTGGGTCATCTATGTGCTGGTCGCCGGGCATGTGGCGGCCGCGCTTTGGCATCGTTTCGGGCGCGGTGACGCGGTGCTCTGGCGCATGGCCCCAATCGGACCCAAGCCGGCATGAAGGCGCTTCTCGCAGCCGTCCTCCTGAGCCTCGCCGCTGGCGCCGCCTGGGCGGCCGCGCCGGCCTGGCGGGTCGATCCGGCCGCCTCCTCCATCCATTTCGCCTCCAGCTTCAGCGGGACGAGCTTTGGCGGCCGGTTCAGCCGTTGGAGCGCCGACATCCACTTCGACCCGGCCGACCTCGCTGCTTCCAGTGTTACGATCAGCATCGACACCGCCTCGGCGGCCAGCGGCGACGCCGACCGCGACCAGGCCCTGCCGACCACGACCTTCCTCGACGTCGCCCAGTTCCCCAAGGCGGTGTTCGCCGCGCGCCGCTTCCGCGCCCTGGGCGGCGGTCGCTATGTCGCCGAGGGCCTCCTGACCCTGCGCGGCGTCACCCGGCCCCTGTCGCTGCCCTTCACGCTTGTGGTGCATGGCGACCGGGCGCGGATGACCGGCCAAGCCAGCCTCGACCGCCTGCTGTTCGGTGTCGGTCAGGACCAGTGGCGCTCCACCGAGATCATCCCGGCCAAGGTCGAGGTCTCCGTGGTCGTCAGCGCCCGGCGCGGCTGAAGCATGCAAGACATCGCCCAGGCCGCGGCCGCTCTGAGGCGCGGCGCGCTGGTCATCCTGCCGACCGAAACCGTTTATGGCCTCGCCGCCGACGCCGCCAACGCCGAGGCGGTGGCCAGGCTCTACCAGGCCAAGGGACGGCCAAGCTTCAATCCGCTGATCGCCCACGTCGCCAGCCTGGAGGCGGCCATGGGCATCGCCCACCTCGACAGCCGCGCCCGCCGTCTGGCCGAGCGCTTCTGGCCGGGACCGCTGACGCTTGTCTGCCCGGCCAGGTCTGGCGTCTGCGATCTGGCGCGCGCCGGACTCGACACGGTCGCCGTGCGGGTTCCGGCCCACCCGACCGCACGGGCGGTGCTGGCGGCGTTCGGCGGACCGCTGGCCGCCCCGTCGGCGAACCGCTCCGGCCGTCCGAGCCCCACGACCTGGGCCGACGCCATCGCCGAGACCGGGACCGCGGCCGCCTTGGCCCTCGACGGCGGGCCGTGCGCCATCGGCCTGGAATCCACCGTCCTCTCTGTCCTCGAAGGGCCGCCGCGGTTGCTCCGTCCCGGCGCGGCGACGCGGGCTGAAATCGAGGCGGTGGTCGGGCGCCTGGCCGAGGCCGAGGGCGACGCCCGCCGCTCGCCCGGCCGTCTGACGCGCCACTACGCGCCCGCCGCCCCCGTTCGGCTCGACGCCGCCGAGGCGCGGCCCGGCGAAGTCTTTATCGGCTTCGGCGAGCTTGGCGCCGCGGAGCTCAACCTCAGCCCAAGCGGCGATCTGGCCGAGGCGGCGGCCCGGCTGTTCACCCTGCTGCGCCGCGCCGACGCTGCCGCGCCGACCGCCATCGCGGTCGCGACGGTGCCGGAAGAAGGCCTCGGCGAAGCCATCAACGACCGTCTGCGCCGGGCCGCCGGGGCGGTTGGGTGAGTGGCCCAGGCGCCCTAAGCTCGGAGGCCATGCGCGCCGACGCCGCTTTTCTCGAACGCCTCAAGGCCATGCTCGGCGATGGCGGCTGGAGCCAGGATGCCGACCGCCTGGCGCCGCATCTCGCCGAATGGCGCGGGCGCTGGCGCGGCGAGACCCCGATTCTGGTCACCCCGCGCAGTCCGGCTGAAGCGGCCAAGGTCATCGCTCTGTGCGCTGAGGCAGGCGTCGCCGTGACCCCGCAGGGCGGCAACACCGGCCTGGTTGGCGGTCAGATCCCGCACGGCGAGATCCTGCTCTCGACCGAGAAGTTGGCGGCCATACGGGATATCGACCTCACCGACGACGTGATGATCGTGGAGGCTGGCGCGACCCTGGCGGCGGTGCATGAGGCGGCGGCCGGCGCCGATCGCCTCTTTCCCTTGAGCCTGGCCTCGGAAGGCTCGGCGACCGTTGGCGGCCTCATCTCCACCAACGCCGGCGGCACGGCGGTGCTGCGCTATGGAACCATGCGCGCCCTGGTGCTCGGACTGGAGGCGGTGCTCCCGGACGGGACGCTTTGGAACGGCCTCAAGCGGCTGCGCAAAGACAACACCGGCTATGACCTCAAGCAGCTGCTGATCGGGGCCGAGGGGACGCTTGGCCTGGTGACCGCGGCGGCGCTGAAGCTGTTCCCGCCGCTGGCTTCGCGCGCCGTCGCCATCGCCGGCCTGGCCAGCCCGGAGGCGGCCATGGCCTTGCTTGTGGAAGCCCGCAAAGCGAGCGGCGGCGGGCTGGAAGCTTTCGAGATCATCGGCGCCCTCGGCATGGACCTGGTGCTGGCGCATCTGCCCGGCGCGCGACCGCCGCTTTCGAGTAGCCCTGCCTGGTATGTGCTGATCGAGATCGCCACGGTCGAGGCCGGAGCCGCCGAGGCTGGGCTGGAGCGCCTGCTCGCGGGGGCCCTGGAAGCCGGCCTGATCGGCGACGCCGCCGTCGCCCAGAACCAGATCCAGGCCGCCGCCTTCTGGGCCCTGCGCGAGAACCAATCGGCGGCCCAAAAGAGCGAAGGGCCGGCCTGGAAGCACGATATCGCGGTGCCCGTGTCTCAGGTGGCGGCGTTCATCGACGCCGCCAGTCACGCCCTGGAGGCGCGCTTCGCCGGCGTGCGCATCGACGCCTTCGGCCATGTCGGCGATGGCAATATCCATTTCGACGTTCTGGGGCCGCCCGGCGGTGACGCCGAGGCCCACGCCGCCGGGCGCGACGCTGGAGCCCGCATCGTCCACGACATCGCCGCCGGACTCGGCGGTTCAATCAGCGCCGAGCACGGCCTCGGGACCATGAAGACGGCGGAGGCTCTGCGCTATAAGGATCCGGCCGAAGTGGCGGCGATGCGGGCCGTGCGCGCCGCACTCGACCCGAAGCGGATCATGAATCCCCGGGTGCTATTCTAGAGTTCGAAGCTAGATCACTCCGGCCGCCGACAGCGCCGCCAGTTCATCGAGCCCGAGCCCCAGCCATTGCCCATAGACCTCGGCATTGTCGGAGCCGACGCTCTGCGAGGCGGTGCGGCGGATGCTCCCGGGGGTTTCGGAAAGGCGCGGAAAGACGTTCTGCATCGGCAGCTTGCCCCAGCGCGGGTGGTCGACGCTGACGATGCTGTCGCGGGCCTGGAAGTGCGGATCGGCGAGCATGTCGCGGGCGGTGTAGGCGCGCCCGGCCGGAACCCCGGCCGCCTCCATGATCGCCGCCACTTGGGCGGCCGAACGCGAACCCGTCCAGTCGGCGATCAGGGCGTCAAGCTCTGCCTGGCGCGCCCCGCGCGCCTGGTGGCTGGCGTAGCGCGGATCGCTGGCCAGGCCCGGCCGGCCGATCGCCTCGGCCAGACGCGCGAACACGGTGTCCTGGTTGCCGGCGATCAACATGTCTCCGTCCGTGCACGGATAGACGTTGGAGGGTGCGATGCCAGGCAGGATCGCGCCGGAGCGCTGGCGGGTGAAGCCGGCGATGGCGTAGTCGGGCGCCAGGCTTTCCATCACCTGCAGCACCGCTTCATAGAGGGCCGAATCGATGATCTGACCCTCGCCGCTGGACTCGCGCCGGTGCAGCGCCGCCAGCACCCCCAGCGCTCCGTAGGTCGCCGCCAGGGCGTCGCCGATCGAGACGCCCATGCGCGCGGGCGGGCGGTCCGGCTCGCCGACGATATGGCGCCAGCCGCCCATGGCTTCGCCGATGCCGCCATAGCCGGCGCGTTCGGCATAGGGTCCGCTCTGGCCATAGCCGGACATCCGGGCCACGATCAGCCGCGGATGGGCGACGCGCAGCGCCTGGGGATCGAGGCCCCAGCTCTCCAGGACGCCCGGCCGGAAGTTCTCGATCAGGACGTCGGCGCCGGCGATCATCCGCCTGGCGAGATCCTGGCCTTCCGGACGGCGAAGGTCGCAGGAGATGCAGCGCTTGTTGCGCGCAATCACCTCCCAATGCAGTGGAAAGCCCGGCTGGCCCCACTGGCGCAGCGGGTCGCCAGCCCCCGGGGCCTCGATCTTGATCACGTCGGCGCCTTGATCGCCGAGCAGCTGGCCGCAGAACGGGCCGGCGATGAGCTGGCCCATCTCGATCACCTTGAGGCCGTCAAGCGCGCCGGTGGCTGTGGTCATCGTCGTACCCGAAGCATGCTAAACGCGTCACCGGCGATAGCCGATCGAGGTTCAGGAGGCGAGATGGCCGAGGTTCAGCCGGGGGTGATCCAGCGGCGCTGGCGGGTGATCCTGGCGGCGCTTGTCGGCATCGCGGTGCTGTTCGTCGCCCGCGCGGCCGGGCTGATGGCGTGGCTGTCGGCGCTCCTGGCCTGGAATGGCGCGGCCGCGAGTTTCCTGCTCACCACAGGATGGATGTTCTGGCGCTCCGACGAGGTCAGCATTCGCCGCCGCGCCGCGGCCGAGGACGAGGCCCCGCTGATCACCATGGCGATCGTGCTCTCCGCCGTCGCCGTCGGCCTGGCCGCCACGGTCGCGGCCATGCATGAAAGCAAGGCCCCGCACGCCGCCGGAGCGGCCGCCTGGATCCTGTCGGTTTCGTCGCTGTTTCTGGGTTGGCTGACGATGCAGACGATTTTCACCCTGCACTACGCCCACAGCTATTTCGGGGCCGCCGACAAGGGCGCCGACCCCGGCGTGCAGTTCATCGGCGATCCACCGACCACCTATTCCGACTTCCTCTATATGGCGGTGTGCGTCGGCGTCTCCGGCCAGGTTTCCGACTTCAATATCACCAATCGCCGCTACCGGCGCCTGATCACGCTGCACGCCCTGCTGGCGTTCTTCTTCAACACCGCCGTCCTGGCGCTGGGAATCAACATCCTGGCCGGGTTGATCGGACAATGATCGTCGCGGCTCTGCTGGCGGTCCTGGCCACCCCAGCGACGATCCCGCCGGTCCAGTCCTATGACACCTACAAATCCTGGTTCGTCGCCTGCGACAACACTCTCGCCTGTGTCGCCAAGGGCTTCGCCGAGGATGCCAATCCGCGGGCCGAAATCCACCTCGAGCAGGAGCCGGGGCCGGATGGGCCGCTCAGCCTCGCCATCCGCTCCGAAGCTGGGTTCCGCGCCGCCGATGTGCGCCTGGACGGTCAGCCGATAGCGATGTCGCCGCCCTGGCGTCTGACCCGGGACGGCGACGGCGCCACCTTGGCGAGCCGCGATCCCGTCGCCGTCCGCGCCATGCTGAAGCGCCTCCGCGTTGGGAAGGTCCTCTCGCTGGGTCCAGGCGGCCGGATTCCCCTGGATGGCCTGTCCGCGGCCTTGTTGCGAATCGAGGTGCGCCAGGGCCGGGTCGGAACGCTCACCGCCGTCATCCGCTCCGGAGCAGCGGCGGCCACGACAGTTCCGGCGCCGCCGCCCATTCCCCGCATCCCCGCCCATCCGATCGACGCGCGTCTGGACCCCGGCGAGCAGGCCCGGCTGATCGCCGCCGTGCGCGCAGACGCTTCGGCGGCCAAGGCCCTGGCGGATTGCGATACGGACAGCAGCATGGCGCCCGAAGCCGACGCCCTCGACCAGCGCCAGGCCCTGGTGCTGATCCCCTGCTTCATGGGCGCCTATCAAGGCTCATCCCTAGTCTTCGTCGCTCGGCGCGCCGGCGGCGGCGTGCATCAACAGATCCTCCCCCTGCCTTACCTCGGCGAGGATCCCGAACATGGCCGCACCGACATGGTCACCGAGGCCGATTTCGACCCCAGGACCGGGATGTTGTCGATGCTCGCCAAGGGCCGCGGCCTGGCCGACTGCGGCCTCTCCGCCAGCTGGATCTGGGACGGCGCGGCCTTCCAGCTTTCGGCCATGAGAATGCAAAGCGCCTGTGGCGGCGTCGACCCGGACGATTGGCCGATACTGTTCGAATCGCGCCGCTAGGCTAGGATTCACTTTCCGCCGCGCCGGCCAGGGCCTGCAAGGCCGCGACATGGCCCGTGAAGGCGCGGCGCCCGGCCCCGGTCAGGCTCGCCCAGGTCCGCTGGCGCCCATCCCGGGCCGCCTTCCTGAGGCCGATATAGCCGGCCTCGGCCAGGGCCGAGAGATGCTTGGACAGCACCGAATCGGCGACGCCGGTGAGTTCGCGCAAGGTGGCGAACTCCGCCTCGCTGACGCGGGCCAGGACCGCCGCCAGCCGCAGCCGGGTCGGCGGGTGCAAGATCATGTCGAGGCCGGCGGCGCTCAAGCGCTCAGTTTCTGTCCCAGAGCCCGAACATAGATCCGCTGCCAAAAGACGCTGCCGGCCGTCGCCAGGACGAAGGCCGCCGCGCCGGCGAGGGCCGCATACCAGAAGGGCGCGCCATCCCAGGCCACCAGCGAGGCCACAAACATCAGCCCAAACAGCATCACCATCATGGCAATGCTGACCGGCAAAGTCGGGCCGCGGCGCCAACCGTTGACGAACATGCCCTTGCGCCGCCGGTCGCTCACCGCGACGATCGCCACGCCGGCCATGGCGCAGGCCAGAAGGCCAAATTGCAAGGGGGTCGGCAAGGCGACCTGGACCACCAGGGCGGCCATGATCAGCCCGAACGCCAAGTGTCGCCAAGGCGGACAGGCCACCGCCGCGGCCAGCTTCTCCTGCGTCTCTTCAATTGACCCAAGGGCCGCCTTGGCCTCGTTCGCTTCCATCGACATTGTCACTCCTGTGCGGGATGTCGCCCAGATAAGGCATCACTTTCCACCTTGGCAAGTTAATAGTTTCCGGATCGGAAAGTCAGCTCCGAAGGCCGAACGCAAGGCCCCCTTCGGCCACGGCCGTTGATCGCTCCAGCGGCGGGCCGCATAACAGCGCCATCGTCATCTTTCGGAGCCGCCGATGAGCGCCCGCTTCACCTCAGAGCACATCGAAACATGGCGCCGCGACGGTGTCGTCCAGATCCCGGCCTTCTTCACCGACACGGAAGTGGCGGCAGTGTGCGCCGATTTCGAGCTGGTATTCGGCCGTAGCGCCGGCGCGGTCGAGGGCCTTGACCGCAAGACCGGCGGCGAAGTCGGTCGTTTCCACCCCGCTCAGTTCAAGACGCTCGAGGCCGCCCCCTTCGATTGCTCACCCGCCCTCAATCTTATCGGCGTGCATCCGGCCCTCATCGCCTTCGCCCGCGCCGCCCTCAAGTCGGACGCCGTCCATCTCTATCAGTGCCAGGCGTGGGCCAAGTTCACAGGCGACGCCGACTACGACCAGCCGTTCCATTGCGACTTTTCCAACCACACCCTGACCGCGCCGTCCGAGGATGCGGCGACCAACGCGGTCACCATCCTGTGCTATTTCACCGACGTGACCGACGCCCATGGGGCGATGCGCTATGTCACCCGCCCTGACAGCCTCAAGATCGCCGGACCCGAGGCCTCGCTCAACACCAATCCGGATTTCCAGGCCGGGCTGCAGGCCCAACTTCGCGAACGCGAGCGCTCCAGCGCCGGGCCGGCCGGGACGATCAACCCCTACAGCATCGACGTCTATCACCGCGGGTCCAATCTGACCGCGCCCGGCGGCCGCCGCTATGCGGTGATGAGTTGCTTCAAGCGCGCCGGCGATGAGGCGATCGGCTTCCACGCCTGGCAGTTCCATCACACCCGTCCGTGGCGGATCATCTTCGACAACGCCAGTCCCGAGCAGCTGGCCTGTTTCGGCGTGCCTTTGCCAGGCCACCCCTTCTGGACCGACACCACGCTGATGCGAGCCCAGACCCGCTATCCGGATTGGAACCTGGAGCCGTGGCGGGCCGCGCTGGCGGCCTGATGGCCGGCGGCCAGCGCCTCATCGGCCCGGCGTTTCCGCGCGCTCCGGAACTCGACGCCGCCGCGCCGGCCGGACGGCTGTCGGCTTTCGTCATGGAGTCCGGCGACAGCGCCCGCTATCCGGGCATCCGCCGCCTGGACAACGCCGTCACCCGTCGTCGCGACGCTCACGGCAACCGCCTGGCCGCGCCGCATGGGGAGCAGTCGGGCGCCGCGCCCTATCGGCGCACCGTATGGGTCTATGCGCCGGTCAGGCTCGACCCGGCCGTGAAGCTGCCGCTGATCATCGCCCAGGACGGTCACGCCTATCTCAACATTCTGCCCAGGGCCCTCGATGTTCTGATCGCCCAAGGCCGCATCCCGGCCATGGCGGCGGTGTTGATCGACAGCGGCGGCGGCGACGCCCAGGGTTCGCAGCGGGGCCTGGAGTACGACACGGTTTCCGGCCTCTACAGCGACTTCGTCGAGGCCGAGGTGCTGCCCCGCGCCGCCGAGGTAGCCGGGCTCGATTTCACCGACGACCCAGAGGGGCGCGCGGTCATGGGCGTGAGTTCCGGGGCCGCCTGCGCCTTCACCATGGCCTGGTTTCATCCCGAGCGGTACCGCCGGGTGCTCAGCTACTCCGGCACCTTTGTGAACCAGCAATCGCCGGTCGATCCGGCCCTTCCGCGCGGCGCCTGGGAGTATCACGCCCGCTTGATCCCGGACGCCGAGCGCAAGCCCCTGCGCCTCTGGCTGGAGGTCGGCGACAGCGATCTGCACGCCGACGATCCTGAAGACAGCTGGCACAACTGGCCCTTGGCCAACCAGCGCATGGCCGCGGCGCTGGAGGCGAAGGGCTATGACGTTCGATTCAGCCTGTCGCGCGGTGGCCGACACGCCGACCCGCGGGTGCTCGAACACACCCTGCCCGAGGCTCTGGAATGGCTGTGGGCCGGCGCCTAGAGCGCTATTTGAACACCACCAGGGCGTTTTCGGCCGGATAGTCGTTGGCGAACGGGGCCGGCTTGCCGATCGGCCCCAGCGTAATGACGGTCGGCGAAGCGACGTCGGCGACCACCGCGCCGCTCGCCTCCCCCCTTGAGAATTCGTACGGAACGCCGTTGCCGGCCAGGAACGAGGGCTGGTCGTCGATATGCATGTGCAGGTGCGGCTCGGTCGAGCTGCCGGTATTGCCGACATGGCCGAGGATGTCGCCGACGCGCACCTTCTGGCCAGCCTTCACGCGCACCGTGCCGGGCCGCATGTGGGCGTAGAGCACAAAGCGGTCGGGGGCGATGCGCACCACCACGTGATTGCCGGCCGCGGTGTTGAAGTCGATGGCGACCGCGTATTTGCCGGAATGCGGGACGTTCTCCGGCATGCTGTCGGTCGCCTCCACCACCGTTCCGGCGGCGACCGAATAGATCGGCTTGTTGTAGCAGAAGTAGCTGCGATTTTCGTTTTCGGGACCGCGCCAGGTCGTGCGTTTGCCGCCGACAGTCTCAAACTGCACCCAATCGATGGCGTAACGCTGGGCCAGCCAAGCGTGGCCGCCGTCGATGAGCACCGCGCGGCGATGGGCGGCGCCCTGCTGGTTGCTGACCGAATCGCCGGCGATCCAGGCGCCCCTGAGCGGCGCCCCGACGATGAGCGGCGCCCCGCCCTCGACCCGCAGGGGTTCGAGAAAGATATCGTGCATTCCGCCCTGTTCGTCGGCCACATGCAGCACCCCGCCGACAGCGGGCGGCGCCTTGGCGGCGCCCAGGTCCAGACCCATGAAAATGAACGCGCTGGCCCCGCTGGCCAGGGTCAAGGGATCGCCGGCCGCCGGGCCGGCCCCGCGCACCGCCGCGGCCAGCCGTGGGCCGGAGAGCTCGGTCCGGGTCGCGCCGGCCAGGGCCTCGACCGACCTCAGCATCACCCGGGTCTTGGAAAAATTGGTGATCGCCATCTCGTAATAGAGGCGGGTCGCGCCGTGCTGAACGAGGGGCGCGGCATCGGCCAGATAGCTGACCCGCAGTTGCGGCGGATAGGGATCGGCGGCCAGGGCCGAGGTGGCCGAAAACGACAAGGCGAACATCAACACCGAAACGCGAATCATCGTCGTCGCCTCGCACTAACCCTGAGGAACGGCCCAGCTTAGCGATCTGGCTAAGCTTTGCGCAAGCTAACGTTGGGGTCTCAACGGCGGGTTAAGGCTGCGCGACTGCGTCTCGCCAAAGGACTCAGGAATTTTTCTCCACCGCCGAAAAAAGCCTGCAATGACGTCACGACGGGCGGTGGCTTCTCCCGTTCGAAGACGAACAATCGACGCCCCATGAAATTCCAGATCAGCACCACCGGAACGGCGATCATCTTGGCCACCATGGGCCGCAGTCCCAATGATATTCCGACCCACATCGCCAGTGTATTGATGCCAAGTCCGATCAAGGACACCACGGCGATGCGCGCGACTTCCGATCGGCGCGAAAACCGTCC
>DATBOH010000149.1:0-23671 GCA_036553915.1 Caulobacteraceae bacterium
ACCGGCGTCGCGCCGCCGGACGAGACCTAACCCGGCTGCCCGGCGAAGCCCTTGAAGTCGGCCAGCATCGCCGTCCAGGCTGCGGTCATGGCCGGTGTCCAGGCCGCTCCGGCCGCCTCGCGGAGGGTCTCCAGCACCACCTCGAAGAACAGCGGAAAGATCTCCGCCGGCACGTCATACCCGGCGTGGGTCACGACCTCATTGCGGATCATCCCGGCGGCGTAGGCGCCATCGCCGGCGTAGTCGAGCACCATCTCATAGACTCGGGCCAGCATCTCGCCCTTGACGAGGCCATCGGCGTCACGCGCGAACAGAGCCGACATCTCTGGATAGCGCTTGAAGAGGCGCTCATAGACTGCTGGCGTCAGGTCGCCGCCAGCGGCCGCAAGTTCGAGGCTGGCGACGATCTGGGCCTTGGAGGCGCTATCCATGAGGCCGCCAGGCGCCGGGTCAGAGATGATCGAGCACCGGCTTGGGCCGATACGGCGCTTCGAGCACGGCGACCTCAGCCTTGGTCAGTTTCAGCTCAAGCGCGGCGACGGCGTCGGGAATATGATGCGGCTTGGAGGCCCCGATGATCGGGGCGGTGATCCCCGGCTTCGACAGCACCCAGGCGAGCGCCATCTTCATATTGGCGACGCCGCGGGCCTTGGCCGTCTCGGTCAGGGCGTCGAGCACCGCGAAGTCGTCGTCCTGATAGTAGAGCCGGGTGGCGAATTCGTCGGTCCGGGCCCGCTCGGTGTCGCCGGCTCCGGGCTTGGGCCGGCCGCCAGCCAGAAAGCCGCGGGCTAGCGGCGACCAGGGGATGACCCCGACGCCCATCTCGCGGCAGAGCGGCAGCATCTCCCGTTCCTCCTCGCGATAGACCAGGTTGTACTGCGGCTGCATGGAGACGAACTTGGCCCAGCCGCGCGCCGCGGCCAGGTCGAGCATGCGCATGAACTGCCAGGCATACATCGAGCTTGCCCCGATATAGCGGGCCTTGCCGGCGCGGACGATATCGTCGAGGGCCTCCAGCGTCTCCTCGATCGGCGTCTCCGGGTCGAAGCGGTGGATCTGATACAGATCGACATAGTCGACGCCGAGGCGCGAGAGGCTGCGGTCGATGGCGTCGAAAATGTGCTTGCGCGACAGGCCGCGATTGTTGGCGTCCTTGCCCATCTGGCCATGCACCTTGGTGGCGATCACCACTTCATGGCGCTTGGCGAATTCCTTCAGCGCCTTGCCGGTCACCCGCTCGCTCTCGCCCTGGGAATAGACATCGGCGGTGTCGAAAAAGGTGATCCCGGCCTCGATGGCCTGGCGGAAGAACGGCAGAGACGCTTCTTCGTCGAGAATCCACGGTCGCCATTTCGGCGAGCCATAGGTCATGCAGCCCAGGCACAGGCGCGATACCTTCAGGCCAGTGTTTCCCAGCCGAACCTGTTCCATTCGGGCTTTCTCCTATTTAGCGAGCCGCCCGTCGGCGAGCGCCTGTTGCTCGAAAGCGAACAGCACATCCGGATCGGGCAGTTCGATATCTGTCCCCAGGTCTTCCGGCGCCAGGGTATGCAGCACATGGCGGATGATGTTGAGCCGGGCCGGCTTCTTATGGTCGGCGCGCACGCATGCCCACGGGCTCCAGGCTGTATGGGTCCGGCACAGCATCTCGTCGCGAGCAGCCGAATAGGCCTTCCACTTCTTCTGCGCCTGCCAGTCCAGGTCACTGAGCTTGAGCGCCTTCAACGGGTCGGTCTGGCGCGCCTTCAGCCGCTTGGCCTGTTCGCTCTTGGAGATGTCCAGCCACAGCTTGATCAGGCGGATGCCGGCGTTCTCGAACATCCGCTCGACCTCCGGCGCCTCGCGCAGGAATTCCTGGTGCTCCTCGGGGGTGCAGAAGCCCATGACCGGCTCGACGCCGGCGCGGTTGTACCAGGAGCGGTTGAACAGGACGATCTCGCCGGCCGCCGGCAGATGCGCGATATAGCGCTGGAAATACCACTCCGAGCGATCGCGGTCGGACGGCTTGGGCAGCGAGACGACGCGGGTGTTGCGCGGGGCCAGATGCTCGACGATGCGGGAGATTGTGCCGTCCTTGCCGGCTGCGTCGCGGCCCTCCAGGATCACCACCGCCTTGGCGCCAGTCTTGATCGCCCATTGCTGATAGCGCACCAGACCGATCTGGAGCCGCCGAAGGTCCGTCTTGTAGCCGCCGTGCTTGCCCATCGATCACCTTCCGTCGGAGCCCTGCGTTGATCCGCCTTTACGTCGAGCCCGATCTCGTCGCCGAGCGCCGCCTCACCGCCGGCGAGGGCCATAGTCACTACTTGGCGCATGTCATGCGCCTGCGCGAGGGAGATCAACTCGCCCTGTTCAACGGCCGAGATGGCGAATGGCTCAGCCGGCTGGGCTCGCTCGGCCGTCGCGACGCCACCCTCGTTCCGCTCGAGCGCCTGCGCGAACAGACATTTCCGCCCGACGTCGAGTTGCTGGTCGCCGTCGTCAAGCGTCCGCGCCTGGAGGTTATCGCCGAAAAGGCCGCCGAGCTGGGAGCCGCGCGGCTGCTGCCGCTGACCACGGCGCGCACCAACGCCGGGCGCGCCAATCCGCAGCGCCTGCGCACCATCGCCGTGGAGGCGGCCGAACAGACCGGACGCCTCGATGTTCCGCAGATCCTGCCGCAGGCCGCGCTGGCTGAGGTTCTGGAAGCCTGGCCGGCGGCCCGCAGGCTCCTGTTCTGCGATGAGGCCGGCGGGGCTGAGCCAATCGCCGAGGCCTTGGCGGCGGAAGCGCCAGGCCAGCCCTGGTCGATCTTGATCGGACCCGAAGGCGGCTTCACGCCGGCCGAACGCGTTGCCATCCGCGCCGTGCCCGGGGCCCGGGCCGTCAACCTGGGTCCGCGCATCCTGCGCGCCGACACCGCCGCCATCGCCGCCTTGAGCCTCTGGCAGGCGGCGCTAGGGGACTGGCGGGGGGCTTGAGGTTCCCGGGCGCGGCGCCCACTTGCCATTGACGCCGGCGGAAACGGGCCGCCATGCCTGAGGGGGAACCATGGCCGCACCGCACGTTGACGACCGGCCGCTGGCCTTCGCCGATCTGGCCGCCTGGTTCGCCGAGGGCGGCAAGGATCCGGCCGCCTTCCGGGTCGGGGCCGAACACGAGAAATTCGTCTTTCGCACCGCCGACCATTCGCCCGTGCCCTACGAAGGTGAGTCCGGCATCAAGGCCCTGATGCAGGGGCTGATGCGGTTTGGCTGGGCCCCGACCACCGAGCACGCCCAGGGTGGCTCTGGCGGCAGCGAGACCCTGATCGGCCTTTCGCGCGGCATGGCCAATGTCAGCCTGGAGCCGGGCGGCCAGTTCGAGCTTTCCGGCGCGCCGCTCGATTCGATGCACGACATCTGCGCCGAGACCGGCGCCCACCTCGAGGAGGTCAAGACCGTGGCCGCCGAGCTCGGGCTTGGATTTCTCGGCCTCGGTTTCGCCCCGACCTGGCGGCGCGACCAGGTCCCGATCATGCCCAAGGGCCGTTATCAGATCATGCGCCGCTACATGCCCAAGGTCGGCTCGCTCGGCCTCGACATGATGTTCCGCACCTGCACGGTGCAGGCCAATCTCGATTTCGCCGACGAAGCCGACATGGTCGCCAAGTTCCGCGTCAGCCTGGCGCTGCAGCCGATCGCCACCGCCCTGTTCGCCAATTCGCCGTTCACCGAGGGCAAGCCGAACGGCTGGCTGTCGGCGCGCGCCAACGTCTGGACCGACACCGACGCCGACCGCACTGGCCTGCTGGACTTCGTGTTCGACGACGATTTCGGCTTCGCCAGCTATGCCCGGTATGCGCTCCAGGTGCCGATGTATTTCGTCAAGCGCGACGGCGTCTATCACGACGTCGCCGGCCGCTCGTTCGCCGACTTCATGGCCGGGGCGCTGCCGGAACTTCCAGGCGAGCGGGCGACGATCGCCGACTGGGCCGATCACATCAGCACCATTTTTCCGGAGGTGCGGCTGAAACAATATCTGGAGATGCGCGGCGCCGACGCCGGTCCGTGGAGCCGGCTGTGCGCCTTGCCGGCCCTGTGGGCGGGGCTGCTCTATTGTCCGGACTGTCAGGCCGCCGCCTGGGACCTGTGCCGTGAGTGGACGAGCGAAGCGCGCGCCAGACTGCGTGGCGACGCGGCGCGGCTCGGCCTCAAGGCGGAGATCGGCGGCCGCACCGCTCAGGATATCGCCAAGGCCATGCTGGCCATTGCCCATGAAGGTCTGAAGCGCCGCAACCGCATCTCGGCCGGATTGGTCGATGAGACCGGCTATCTGGCTCAGGTCGAGGAGATCGCCGCCACCGGCGTCACCGCCGCCGAGCGCCTGCTGGAGGCCTATCACGGCCCCTGGAACGGCGATATCGGGCAGGTGTTCGAAGCCTGCGCCTACTAGAATAAGGAGTTCCCCATGGCCAAGAACACCATCTGCCTGTGGTACGAGAAGGACGCCGAGGCGGCCGCACGCTTCTATGCCGCCACCTTTCCAGACAGCGCCGTCGGCGCCATGCATCGCGCGCCGGCCGACTATCCGTCGGGCAAGGCCGGCGACGTGCTGACGGTGGAGTTCACGGTCGCCGGCGTCGCCTGCGTGGGCCTCAACGGCGGTCAGGCGTTCAAGGCCAGCGAAGCCTTTTCATTCCAGATCGCCACCGATGATCAGGAAGAGACCGACCGCTATTGGAACGCCATCATCGGGGCCGGCGGCCAGGCCAGCCAGTGCGGCTGGTGCAAGGATCGATGGGGCATTTCCTGGCAGATCACCCCGCGGGTGCTGACCGAGGCCATGGCCGCCGGCGGGGACGAAGCCCGCCGCGCCTTTCAGGCGATGATGGGCATGACCAAGATTGACGTCGCCGCCATCGAGGCCGCCCGGCGCGGTTGAGACGCCAGCCGCCGCCGGCGTCCGGCGCGCCAGTGGATTCAGCGCTGGAGCTGTGCTGAGAGCGTTCATCTTACGGAGGCGCCCCATGGGCCTTGTGCGCGTAGCCGGTTTCAGCGTCTCCCTCGACGGCTTCGGGGCCGGCCCGGACCAAAGCCTGGAGCATCCGCTCGGCAAACGGGGCGGGGAACTTCACGGCTGGTTCTACCCGACCCGGACCTTTCGCTCGATGATCGGGGAAGACGGTGGGACCGACGATCGCTTCGCCAGCGCCGCGGCGGAAGGCTTCGGCGCCTTCATCCTCGGCCGCAATATGTTCGGCCCGATCCGCGGCCCATGGCCGGACGCCACGTGGAAGGGCTGGTGGGGCGAGGATCCCCCCTATCACGCGCCGACCTTCATCCTCACCCACCAGGCCCGGGCGCCCATCGTGATGGAGGGTGGGACGACCTTCCATTTCGTCACCGATGGGATCGAGTCAGCGCTCGACCAGGCCAAGGCCGCCGCGGGCGAGAAGGACGTGAAGATCGGCGGCGGAGTTGCGACGATCCGCCAGTACCTGCTCGCCGGAGCGATCGACACCATGCACCTGGCGCTGTCGCCGGTGGTTCTGGGCCGAGGCGAATCCCTGTTCGCCGGCCTTGACCTGCCGAACCTCGGCTATCGGGTGACGGAGGTGGTTCCAGCGCAGTTGGCGACCCACGTCGTGCTGACGCGCTGAAAGCTGTCGCTCCCTTCACACCGGCGGATTGGTCGCCGTCTCCGGCCAGTGCTCGGCCTGCGAGGCCCCCGCCCCGGAATCGGTGTGCTGCACGCTCGCCTCGATGCTGGGTCCATGGCCGCCGACCTCGTGAATATCGACGACATTGGGATAGAAGGCGAGCCGGCCGGCGATGATCGCCATGGCCGGGTGCGGGTTCTCGTAGGACCACACGGCGTTCTCGGCGATCCGCCCGTCCATGGTCACGGTGAAATAGGAGGCGTGGCCCTTGTAAGGGCAATAGGTGTCCAGGCCGGTCGGGGCCAGAAACGCCATCTCCACGTCGGCGCGCGGGAAATAGGCGACCGGCTTGTAGTTCGCCTCTTTCAGATAGAGCACGTCGCCGCTGTCGGCGATCAGGTGGCCGCTGAACAGCGCCTGCACGCGCCCCTCGTGGCCGGCGATGGCGATCGGATGGTCGGGGCCGGGGACTTTGATGACGTCCATGAGCGTCCTCCGCTGTCTAGAAAACCTAGCTAACATGCCGGGCCGGCCGGCGCTTGTGAAACCCCAGGCGGCGTGTTTGTTTCCGCTTGAAGCGCGGGACAGCGCCGGGGAACGCCATGAACATCGTCATTCTCGCCGGCGTGGTCCTCAGCCTGGCCACCGGCATTCCGGTGATGCTTCAGATCGCCCGCAACCATCCGCGCGGGCTGTTCGTGCTGTTCTTCGCCGAGATGTGGGAGCGGTTTTCCTACTACGGCATGCGCGGGCTGCTGGTCTTCTATCTGACCCAGCAATATCTGTTCGACGACAGCTTCGCGGCCACCACCTACGGCTCCTACGCCACCCTCGTCTATCTGGTGCCGCTGGTCGGCGGGGTGGTCGCCGACCGCTGGCTCGGCGGGCGCAAGGCGGTGGCTTTCGGGGCCCTGCTGCTGGTCGCCGGGCACCTGACCATGGCCGTCGAAGGCGCGCCGGCCCGCCAGGTGCTCACCTACCACGGGACGCACTACGCCTTCGCGACCCAGGGCCGCGGCGGCTCGCGCCAGGCCCAGATCCTGGTCGCCGGCCATCCCTACGAGTTCGGCCAGGACGCCGCCGGCGGCTTCACCATCAAGGGTCTGCCAACCGCCGCGCCGCTGCCGCCGGTGCTGCCCAAGGGGAGCTTCACGCTCTCGGTGGAGAACCGCCAGCAGGGCTTCATCGATATCTTCTACCTGGCGCTCGCCCTCATCGTCATGGGCGTGGGGTTCCTGAAGGCCAATATCTCGGCCATCGTCGGCAAGCTTTATGGCGAGCGCGATCCCCGGCGCGACCCCGGCTTCACCCTGTATTATTTTGGCATCAACCTCGGAGCCTTCTGGGCCGCGGTCCTGTGCGGCTATCTGGGCGAAAGCTTCGGCTGGAGCTGGGGCTTCGGGGCCGCCGGCCTAGGCATGCTGGCCGGCTTCCTGACTTTTCAGCTCGGCAAGCCGTGGCTCGAAGGCAAGGCCGAGCCGCCTGATCCAGTCAAGCTGGCGCGCCGGATCGGCGGCGTCATCAGCCTCGAATGGCTGATCTACCTGGCCGGGATCGCCGGCGTCGGGGTCGTCTGGGTGGTGGTCCAGCATAACAGCGCGGTCGGCTATGCGCTCGCGGCCGGCTGGATCGTCGCCCTCAGCTACGTCGGCTATGTGCTGTACACGAAGTTCGGCCCGGTCGAGCGCCAGCGGGTGATGCTCGCCTTCGTGTTCATGGTCGGGGCGATCGTCTTTTTCACCCTGTTCGAACAGGCGGCCACATCGCTCAATCTGTTCGCCGAGCGCAACACCGCGCTGCAACTGGTCTCCTCGCCGCATGTCTGGCGCCTGTTCGGCCATGAGATCTTTCTCGGCGACACGGCCATGTGGCAGGCCGCCCAGGCGCCGGCCGGGACGCTGTGGATCGACATGAGTTTCGACGCCGCCCAAACTCAGTCGTTCAACGCCGGCTTCATCCTGCTGCTGGCCCCGATCTTCGCGGCCCTGTGGACCCGGCTCGGCCGCCGCGGCCGCGACCCCGACCCGATGATCAAGTTCGGCCTCGGCCTGGCCCAGGTGGGCCTGGGGTTCATGGTCATCGTCTGGAGCGCCGGCCTGGCCGACCAGGGCGCGCGGCTGCCGCTCATGGTCCTGGCATTCGCCTATCTGCTGCACACCACCGGCGAGATGTGCCTCTCGCCCGTCGGGCTGTCGGAGATGACCAAGTTGGCCCCGGCGATGTTGATCTCGACCCTGATGGCGCTGTGGATGATGGCGATCTCGGCGGCGGAGTTCATCGGCGCCCTGATCGCCCGCTTCGCCGGCTCGGCCACGGCTGGCGGCAAGGTCCTCGATCCGCACGCTTCGCTCGCCGCCTCGCTGAAGGTGTTCGAGACCATCGGCTGGGCTGGGATCATCTTTGGCGGCCTGTTCCTGGCCGCCGCGCCGTTCCTGCGGCGCTGGTCGCATGGGGCCAACGACCTGGCCCCGGAACCCCTGGCGGTCCCGGCGGAATAGGGAGAGGGGTTTAGGCCTGACAGGCCGCGAATCCCGACCTCAGCGCCGCCTCGTCGAGACCGCGGCCGATGAACACCATGCGGCTCTCGCGGACCTCGCCGTCGCGCCAGGGACGCTGAAAGTCGCCCTCCAGGATCATATGCACAGCCTGAAACACCAGCCGACGGTCGTCGCCAGCGACGTCGATGATGCCTTTGGCGCGCAGAATGTCAGGGCCGCGCTCGGCCAACAGAGTATTCAGCCAGCGGCTGACGCGGTCGCCGTCGAGGGGCTCGGCGGCGCGCAACGCCAGGCCCCGGATGTCGTCGTCGTGATGGTGATCGGCCTCGTCGCAATCCGCGCCATGCACATGCCCCGCCTGGCCGTGGGCCGGATTGAGGAACTCCGGCTCCAGTCCGGCGATCCGCGCCAGATCGAAGCCGCCCTGGCCGAGCACCGCCTCGAGCGGCACGTTGGCGCGCTGGGCGCGATGAATGCGGGCCAGGGGATTGAGCCGTCGCAGCCGCGCCTCGATCGCCGTCAGCGCCTCGGCGTCCACCAGATCGGTCTTGTTGAGCACGATCTGATCGGCGAAGGCGATCTGCTCGCGCGCCTCGCGGCTGTGGGCGAGGGTTTCGCCCACATGCTTGGCGTCGACCACGGTGGTCACCGAATCGAGCCGGGCGCGCGCCTTGACGTCCTCGTCGACAAAGAAGGTCTGGGCCACCGGGCCGGGGTCGGCGAGGCCGGTGGTCTCGATGACGATGGCGTCAAAGCCGCGGCTGGCGCTCGCCTGACGCTTCATCAGCCCTTGCAGGACGCGGATCAGGTCGCCGCGCACGGTGCAGCAGACGCAGCCGTTGTTCATCTCGAAGATTTCTTCGTCGGCCCCGACCACCAGATCGGCGTCGATGCCGATCTCGCCGAATTCGTTGACGATTACCGCATAGCGGCGCCCGTGATCCTCGCTGAGGATGCGGTTCAGAAGCGTGGTCTTGCCAGCCCCGAGATAGCCGGTGAGTACGGTGACGGGGACGGGGCTCATGCGGCGCTATTTAGGGAAGCGCCGGAGGCCGTTCCAGCATCGGATCGGAGCCGCCGACCTAGGATCATCGGCAGGCCATCCTCGGGGTAGAGGGTAATGACGGCCCGCAGCTTGACCCGTGCGCCGTCGGCCAGAGCGAGGCGGAACCGCGGCGCCAGGACCGCCAGGATCAGGCTGGCTTCGGTCATGGCCAGATTGCCGCCGATGCATACCCGCGGTCCGGCCCCGAACGGCAGATAGGCGAAGCGCGGCCGGCTCTCCGCGCCGCCCGGCAGGAACCGGGTCGGATCGAAATCCAGAGGCCGTTCCCACAAGCTCTCGTGGCGATGCAGCACCCAGGGCGAAATCAGGATCTGGGCGCCGGCCTTGATCGGCTGGCCGGCCAGGACGTCGTCGGCGAGGCAGTCGCGCACCGATATGCCCGGCGCGGCCGGGTACAGCCGCATGGTCTCTTCGACAACGGCGCGCAGATAGGGCAGGGCGGCGAGATCGGCGTGCGTGGGCGGACGCCCGCCCAGCACCCCCTCCAGCTCGTCCACCAGTCGGGTCGCGATCTCCGGCCGCCGTGAGAGCGCGTACCAGACCCAGGTCAGGGTCACGGCGGTGGTCTCGTGGCCGGCCATGAAGATGGTCATGACCTCGTCGCGGATCTCCTCGGCGCTGAGTCCGACGCCGCTTTCCGGATCCTCGGCTTCGATCAGGCGGGTGAGGAGATCGCGGGGCGCGGCGGTGAGATTGCCGCGCCGGGCTTCGATCATGCCGTAGATGGCGCTGTCCATGGCCGCGAACTGGGCGTGCAAACCGTCTTCCTTGGCGCGCATGCGCCTGGGGCCGATGACCGGCAGGAAGTCGAGCACGGTGAAGTCGAGCGCCGACTGCGAAATCCGCATGGCGTCGCCGGCGATATCGATCAGGCGGTCGGCCTCGTCGGAGAACATCGTACGGCAGATGACCTCAAGGGTCAGGCGTTTCATCTCCTCGGCGATATCGAGGGCCGCGCCATCGGGCCGGCTGGCCCAGCGCTCGGCAAAGGCGGCGGCGCTATCGGCCATCGCCTGGCTGTAGGCGGCGACGCTGCGCGGATCGAAGGCCGGGGCCATGACCTTGCGGTGGACGCGCCACAGCGGCCCATCGAGGCCGAGCAGGCCGGCCCCAAACATCGCGCTGAAGAACTGCCGTTCGAAGGCGTTCTTGGGATAGTTGGCGACGTTCTCCACCAGAACCCGGCGCACCGCGTCCGGATCGCTGACCAGGGTCAGAGGATTGAAAATCGACTTGATGCGGTGGATCGGCTGGCGATAGGCGGCGGCCGGAATGCTTTCATAGGGGTTCTTGCCGCTGGAATAGAACTCGGCGAAGGGACCGCGCGACCGGGCCGGCGGCTCTCCGACCCCGGCCAGCCGAGATTCCACATCGCCTGTCATCGACCTTCTCCACGCCTCGAATCCCGACCGCTCGCCTTGACCGGCAGCCGGGCCTGAGTATAAGCACGGCTCCCTCGCCCGCGGGTCCGCTCGCGGGCGCATTCGTTATTGCCCCAAGACCGCTTCAAGCCGAAGGCCGCTCGACGATGTATGCCGTAATCAAGACCGGAGGAAAGCAGTACCGCGTTCAGCCGGGCGATGTCATCGTCGTCGAGAAGCTGGCCGGTGAGCCGGGGGCCAGGATCGCCTTCGACCAGGTGCTGATGATCGGCGCTGGCGAAGCGGTGACTCTGGGGGAGCCGATGGTCGACGGGGCCAGCGTCGACGCCACCCTGATCGAGACCCGCAAGGGCGACAAGATCAAGGTGTTCAAGAAGATCCGCCGCAAGGGCTATCGCCGCACGCGCGGCCATCGCCAGCAGGAGAGCGTTCTGCGGGTGACCGCGATCGCCGGGGCGGGCCACAGCGAAGCCTGGACCGGCGAGGTCGATCTGACGCCCGGTTCGGAGCTGCGCCTGAGGGCCCGCAATCTCGCCCGGGTTGGCGACGCCGCCCGCGCCCACGCCGACGCCAAGGCGGCGTTCGAACACCAACCGGCCCCGGCCAAGGTCAAGCCGGTCGCCAAGGCCAAGCCGGAGAAGAAGGCTGTCGCCAAGGTCAAGCCTGAGAAGAAGGCCGCGCCGGCCGCGAAGACCGCCGCCAAAAAGGCCGCAGCCCCAAAAGCCGCCGCCAAGAAACCCGCCGCCAAGAAGGCCCCCAAGGGCTGAGACCGGAGATCTGACGCATGGCTCATAAGAAATCCGGCGGCTCCTCGCGCAACGGGCGCGACTCGGCCGGCCGCCGTCTCGGCGTAAAGAAATTCGGCGGCGAAGCGGTTTCGGCCGGCGCCATCATCGTGCGCCAGCGCGGCACCAAGTTCTGGCCGGGCGAGAATGTCGGCATCGGCAAGGATCACACCCTGTTCGCCAAGCTGGCTGGGGCGGTGAGCTTCGTCACCAAGCGCGACAACCGGACCTTCGTGGGCGTCCAAGCCAAGGCCGACACCCCAACCTAGGGGCGAACCGATCGACCGGGTCGCCTTTCACAGCGATCCGGACGCGCCATTGGGGAGCGCGGGCGTCCGGGACCAGCTCCCAGCGGAGGCGCCGATGACCCAGCCAAGGCTAGAAACCGACCGGTTGATCCTGCGCCCACTCGGCGCGGCCGACGCCGCCGCCATGACCCCGCTCGCCGACGATCCCGGCGTCGCGCGCATGACCACCGCCATTCCGCATCCGTTCACCATCGATGTCGCCGAAAGCTTCATCGCCCGCATGCGGGCGGCGGATCCGCGCGAGGAGGTGGTCTTCGCCATCCTTGGGCGGGAGGGACCGTTCATGGGGGTCGTCGGCCTGCATCCCAAGCCGGGGCTGGGGCCCGAGCTCGGCTACTGGCTCGGTCGCCCGTTCTGGGGCGCTGGCCATATGAGCGAGGCGGTCGCCGCGGTGCTGGCCTGGGCGGCCCAGGGCTGGGGGCGCCGGCTGCTGACCTCCGGCCATTTCGCCGACAATCCTGCTTCCGGACGGGTGCTGGTCAAGGCCGGCTTCCTCTACACCGGCGAAGTCGGCGATCGCTACTCGATCGCACGTGGCGAGACAGCGGCGACGCGGATGATGATTTGGCTGGCGTGAGGCGCGATGCCCCCCGCCGGCGGAATAAATCGAATAGTCCACGAACGGACTTAACATTCGCGTCCCGGCGCGCTATCTAGCCTCCAACATTCGTCCGTAGCGCTGGATGGCGTTAGGAGCGGCGGCCTCGAAGAAGGGCCAGCCGCTTTTTCTTTGCCCGGCGCTGCTGAACTCAACGAGAAGGCCCAAGCGTGCGCGGGAAGACCGCCGAAGACCACCATCTCCTTGAAATCGTCGACCCGGTCGCCGACGCGGCCGGCTACGCGGTCGTGCGCCTCAGACTGATGGGCGGCGATCGAGCGCGGCGGCTGCAGATCATGGCCGAGCGCAGCGATGGGGAGATGCCGGTCGAGGATTGCGCCCGGCTGGCCCGAGCAATCTCCGAGGCTCTCGACGCCGCCGATCCGATCCGCGATCCGTTCATGCTCGAAGTGTCGAGCCCGGGCCTCGACCGGCCGCTAACCCGGCTCAGCGATTTTACGACCTATGCCGGCTACACCGCCCGGCTCGAACTCGATCGGCTGGCCGATGGCCGCAAGCGCTTCAAGGGCGCGCTGGCCGGGGTGGAGGGCGACCAGGTGGCCATCCTCCTCGAAGAGGCGAGCGAACCGACGCTGTTGCCATTCGCCTGGCTCTTGGACGCCCATCTGGTCATCGACGACGCGCTGTTGAAGCGCGGCGCCGCGGCCCGCGCCGAACGCCTCGCCCACGACGCTTAAAGTCTCGCACAGGAAGCTGAAGAAAAGATCATGACCACCACCGGCATTTCCGCCAACCGCCTCGAACTGCTGCAGATCGCCGAGGCGGTGGCGCGTGAAAAGGCGATTGAAAAAGAGATCGTCATCGAGGCCATCGAGGACGCGATCCAGAAAGCCGCCCGGACCCGCTATGGGGCCGATCACGACATCCGCGCCCACATCGACACCAAGACCGGCGAGACCACCATCACCCGGGTGGTGACCGTGGTCGAGGACGATCCCGAGCCGGAGTTCGATCCCGAAACCGGGCTCGAGAAGCCCCTCAACGACTATGCCAAGCGTCGGCTCTCCGACGCCCTGGCCGAGGACCCCGACGCCTTTATCGGCAAGACCTATGTCGAGGAGCTGCCGCCCTTCGAGTTCGGCCGGGTCCAGACCCAGATGGCCCGCCAGGTGGTCACCGGAAAGGTTCGCGAGGCCGAGCGCGAGCGCCAGTATGAGGAGTTCAAGGACCGGGTCGGCGAGATCGTCAACGGCGTCGCCAAGCGGGTCGAATACGGCAATGTGGTCGTCGATCTCGGTCGCGGCGAGGGCATCATGCGCCGCGATCAGTCGATCCCGCGCGAGGCCTTCCAGCCCGGCGACCGGGTGCGCGCCTACATCTATGACGTGCGCCGCGAGACCAAGGGCCCGCAAATCATGCTGTCGCGCGCCCACGGCGGCTTCATGGCCAAGCTGTTCGCCCAGGAAGTCCCCGAGGTCTACGACGGCGTCATCGAGATCCGCGCCGTCGCCCGCGATCCTGGCAGCCGCGCCAAGATGGCCGTGGTCTCTAACGATTCCTCCATCGATCCGGTCGGCGCCTGCGTCGGCATGCGCGGGTCGCGGGTCCAGGCGGTGGTCGCCGAGCTGCAGGGCGAAAAGATCGACATCATCCAGTGGAATCCCGACGAGGCGACCTTCCTGGTCAACGCCCTGGCCCCGGCCGAGGTCACCAAGGTGGTCATGGATGAAGAGGATGAGCGGGTCGAGGTCGTGGTTCCCGACGAACAGCTCTCGCTGGCCATCGGCCGGCGCGGCCAGAATGTTCGCCTGGCCAGCCAACTGACCGGCTGGCAGGTGGATATCATGACCGAAAGCCAGGAGAGCGAGCGCCGCCAGCGCGAGTTCGCCGAGCGCACCGCCCTGTTCCAGGAAGCCCTGGATGTCGATGAGGTGATCGCCCAGCTTCTGGTCACCGAAGGTTTCGCCTCGGTCGAGGACGTCGCCTATGTCGAGGCCGCCGAGGTCGCCGCCATCGAGGGCTTCGACGAAGACACCGCCGAGGAAATCCAGGCCCGGGCCCGCGACTACCTCGATCGCGAGGCGGCCGAATACGACGCCAAGCGGCGCGAGCTCGGCGTCGAGGACGCGGTGCTGGGCGTCGAGGGCGTCACCCTGCCCATGGCTGTGGCCCTGGGCGAAGGCGAGGTGAAGAGCCTTGACGATCTGGCCGGCCTGGTGCCGGACGATCTGCGCGGCTGGTACGAGACCAAGGGCGCCGAACGGGTGCGCGAGGCCGGCATATTGGAGAGCTTCGAGATGTCGCCCGAAGACGCCGAAACCTTGATCATGCGAGCCCGCATCGCCGCCGGCTGGGTCGGCGCCGACGCCTTGCCGGAGCCGGAGCCGGAGCCCGAAGCGCCTTACGACGAAGCCGCGCAGGTGTTCGGCGATGCCGGAACCAGCGCCTAGGCCCCACCGACGCGAGAACGGCGAGGCGCGCCAGCGGCGCGATCTCGCCACCGGCGAGAGCCGCGATGAGGCGGAACTGATCCGCTTCGTCGTCGGCCCCGACGGCCAGGTGACGCCCGACCTCGCGCGCCGGTTGCCGGGCCGCGGCCTGTGGGTCGGCGCCGACCGGGCTTCAATCGAAGCGGCGGTGCGCCGCCGCGCCTTCGCCAGGGCCGCCAAGGCGCCGGTCGGGGTCGTGGCCGATCTCGCCGATCGGATCGAGGCCCTGATGCGGACGCGGCTGCTGGCTGGCCTGGGCCTGGCGCGCAAGGCCGGAGCGCTCGTGTGCGGTTTCGAAAAGGTGCTGGAGAGCGTCCGCGCCGGGCGCGCCGCGGTCCTCATCGAGGCCAGCGACGGGGCCGCCGACGGTCGGCGAAAGCTCCTCGGGGCGGCCGCCAAAGCCCTGCCGCGACCGCTGATCGTCGGAATGTTCACTTGTGAGGATTTGAGTTTGGCCTTGGGGGCTGAGAATGTGATACACAGCGCCTTCCTTGCCGGGCGCGGGGCCGAAGGCTGGACATCGGATGTCCGACGCCTATCTGGCTTTAGCCCACTCCTGCCTGATGGCTGGCGCGAGGATCCCTGAGGTCGCATCGCGCCTTAGGCGAGGCCCCGCTCGGGGCCTCGGGAATTTTGGAATGACTTCGGCCCGCGGGCTTACGGACGGTAACGAACGAACGCATGACTGACGACAACGATAGCGGCCGCCCGACCCCCACCTCAGGAGCGCGGGCTCCCCTGACGCTCAAGCCGCGCCTTGGCGGCTCGGTGAGCTCGGGCATGGTCAAGCAAAGCTTCAGCCATGGCCGCTCGAAGACCGTCGTGGTCGAGACCAAGCGCCGGCGCATCGACGCCCCCGGCGGCCCGTCCGGAGTGGCCGACCGCCGTAGCGCCTTCGAGGTCCGCGGTCTGGCGGCGCCAAAGCCGGCCCCGGCCACCGCCGCTCGCGCCGCCCAGTCGACCCCGCCTGGCGGCCTCTCGGAAGACGAACGCCGGGCCCGTCAGCGAGTCATCGAAGAAGCGCGCAAGGCGCATGAGCGGGTCGCGCCGGTCGCCGAGACGCCGCCGCCAGCGACCCTGGAGCCGGAAGCTCCAGCCGTGGTCGCCGAGGCCCCGGCGATCGAGGCGCCGGCCGAGCCGGCCCCCGCGCCCGAGGTCCAGGAGGCCGCCGCCGAGCCAGCGCCCGAACCGGCGCGGCGCGCCCCCGAAGCGCCACGCGCACCCGAGGCGCCACGCGCCCCTGAAGCGCCACGCGCCCCTGTCGCAACACGCCCGAGCGCGCCGGGACAAACGCGCACCTATGAACCGAGTCGCGAGCGGCGCGACGATCGGCCGACGACCACGACCTATCGTCCGGAGCGGCCATCGCAGACTATTGCCTTCAACCAGCGCGTCGCCCAACCCGACGCCGGCTACAGCCTGCGCAATCCGCGCCCGGCCGGCGGCGCCGAAGGCCGCGACGGCGCCCAGCGCCCGGCCCGACCTGGCGAAACCGTGCGCTATTCCGCCAATGCGCCACGTCCGGCCCGCGATGGCGCTGCGCGCACCGGCGGCCCTGGATTGCGCGGTCCGGCCGCGCCGGCCGAGCCGGAATTTCAGCGCGCCGCGCGCCAGGCCCCGCGCCCAGGCGGCTTCAGCACCGACCGGCGTCCGGAATTTGACGACGAAGACTCTCGCAAGGCCAAGGCCGGACCCGGCAAGGCGGTCTCACGCACGCGGGGTGAACCGAAGCGCCGCGAGGGTCGGCTGACGATCCAGGCCGTGGCCGGCGATGACGAGGGCGCGATCGAGCGCATGCGCTCCCTGGCCTCGGTGCGCCGGGCCCGCGAACGCGAACGCGAGAAACGCCGCGGCGGGCCTCAGGAAGTCGCCAAGGGGGCGCGCGAAGTGGTCATTCCCGATGTCATCACCGTCCAGGAACTGGCCGGCCGGATGGCCATCCGCGCGGTCGAGATCATCAAGTTCCTGGCCCGCGAAGGCCTGATGCTCAAGGCCTCGGACGTGATCGAATCCGACACCGCCGAACTGGTGGCGGCCGAATTCGGCCATACCGTGCGCCGGGTCTCGGAAAGCGATGTCGAAACCGGATTCCTGGCCGATGAGGACGTCGACGATCATCTGGCCCCGCGTCCGCCGGTGGTCACGGTCATGGGCCATGTCGACCACGGCAAGACCTCACTGCTCGACGCCATGCGGGCCACCGATGTGGCCGGCGGCGAGCACGGCGGCATCACCCAGCACATCGGCGCCTATCAGGTGCGGCTGGAAGACGGCGAGCGGGTCACTTTTCTCGACACTCCCGGCCACGCGGCCTTCAGCGCCATGCGCGCCCGCGGCGCCAATGTCACCGATATCGTCGTCCTGGTGGTCGCCGCCGACGATGGCGTCATGCCCCAGACCATCGAGGCGATTCAGCACGCCCGGGCCGCCGGCGCCCCGCTGATCGTGGCCATCAACAAGATCGACAAGCCGGGCGCCGACCCCAACCGGGTGGTCAACGAACTGCTTCAACATGAGGTGGTGGTCGAGGGCCTCGGCGGCGACACCCAGTCGGTCGAGGTTTCGGCGCTGCAGAAGACCGGGCTCGACACCCTGCTGCAGGCGATCCTGGTCCAGGCCGAGGTCATGGAGCTCAAGGCCAATCCGGATCGCACCGCCGAGGGCGTGGTCATCGAATCCAAGGTCGATCGCGGGCGTGGCGCGGTGGCCACGGTGCTGGTCAAGCGCGGGGCCCTCAGCCGTGGCGACATCGTCGTCGCCGGCGAGCAGTTCGGCCGCGTCCGCGCCCTCCTCAACGAACGTGACGAGCAGGTCGAAAAGGCCGGTCCCTCGACCCCGGTCGAGGTTCTTGGCCTTGATGGCGCACCGTCGCCGGGCGAGGCTTTCGCGGTGGTCGAATCCGAGGCCCGGGCGCGTGAGCTCACCGACTATCGCATCCGCCTCAAACGCGAGCGCACGCGCACCCCGCTTGGGGCACAGGGCGCCTCGCTGGCCGACATGATGGCCAAGCTGGCCAATAAGAAGGTCTCGGAACTGCCGCTGCTGATCAAGGCCGACGTGCAAGGCTCGGCCGAGGCCATCGTCGGCTCGCTCGAGCGGCTGGCCACCGACGAGGTGCGGGCCCGCATCATCCTTTCGGGGGCCGGCGGCATCAATGAGAGCGATGTCATGCTGGCCAAGGGCGCCGGGGCCTCGATCCTTGGCTTCAACGTCCGCGCCTCCAAGCAGGCCCGCGATCTGGCCGAGCGCGAAGGCGTCGAGATCCGCTACTATGCGATCATCTACGACCTGATCGACGACATCAAAGGCGTGCTCTCGGGCCTGCTGGCCCCGATCCAGCGCGAGAACTATCTCGGCGCCGCCGAGGTGCTGCAGGCCTTCGACATCTCCAAGGTCGGGCGCGTGGCCGGTTGCCGGGTGCGCGATGGGGTGGTCAGGCGCGGGGCCCGGGTGCGCATCGTCCGTGACGACGTCGTGGTGCTCGAGCTTGGCACGCTGCAGACCCTCAAGCGCTTCAAGGACGATGTCGCCGAGGTCCAGTCGGGCCAGGAATGCGGCATGGCTTTCGCCGGCTTCCAGGACATCCAGGCCGGCGACCAGATCGAGTGCTTCACCGTCGAAGAGGTCAAGCGCTCGCTGTAGAGGATCGGCCTCGCCGAAAGGGCTGTGGCCGGCGGTCGGCGCTACCGTCAGGGATCCTGGACGGTGACCACGCCTTGTGCGGTATCGGCGTGAAGTTCGCCCATGAAGCTGTACTGGCCGGCGCGCAAGGGGCCGATGTCGAAGCTGACGCGGCCCATCGGGGTGACATCCTCCTCCACGCGCAGGTCGTCGCTGTCGAACTCCTCCGTCGCCGGGTCCTGGTTGAGCAGGATGAGACGCACCTTCCGACCCGCCGGAATAGCGATGGCCGCCGGCGTGAACCGGTGGTTCTTCAAGGTCAGGGTGATTTCGGGCTTGGCGGCGGCCATCCCGTTACCGGCGAGGGCGAGCGACGCGGCGGCCAAGAGCGGAATGCGGAAACGAAGGGCCATCGGCTCTCTCGGCTAGGGCTGTGATCAATCGCCCGCGATGGGCAAAGCGCCTGGGAATCCATACGCTATTGACACGCGTTCGCAAGTCAAATTATGCGAATGGTTCTCAATCACAGGAGCTGGCATGGACGGGCGGGGAACGGGATGGGCTTTGGCCTTGGCGCTGGCCTGCGGCGCCGGCGCTGCCCGCGCCGATCCGCGCCTCGATGAAGTGGTCTACACGCCCTATGTCGCCAACCACGCCGTCGAGCTGGAGACCCGTATCGGGCAGGAGGTCGGCGGCGGCGCGCTGCAAAACGCCCAGACGCTGGTGCTGGAGGCCGAATACGGCGTCAGCGATCGGTTGAGCCTGGCGGTGGTGGCCAAATTCGCGCGCGCACCGGGCGAGCCCCGGCGCCTGGCCGGCGTCGGCCTCGAAGGCATCTATTACCTTGGCCAGATTCCGCGGCTTGGCATCGACACCGGCCTCTACCTCGAGGTGACCAAGGGCGCCGGCGGCGAGACCAACAGCGGCGAGGCCAAGCTGTTGTTGGCCAAGACCGCCGGCCGCTTTCAGGGCCTGGTCAATCTGATCGTCGAGCGGCCGTTCTCCGGGCCACCGGGCGTGGTGTTCGCCTCCTATGGCTATGCGGCCTCGGCCACATGGCGGACAGTGGGCCATGTGCGGCTGGGGGTCGAGGCGTTCGGCGATTTCGGCGATGACCACGGCCTGCTCGACCACCCCCAGGGCGCCTACGTCGGTCCGCAACTGAAATGGCAAGGCCGGCCGGCCTTCCTGCCGTGCGAGATCGAGGTCGACGCCGGCTGGCTAGCGGCGGTGGGGCCCGATCGCGGCGAGGCGTCAAGTCAGGCGCGGATCGCCCTCGAATTCGAACGCCGTTTCTGAGGCGTCCGACCGCCCTTTCACGTCGTCGTCGAGGCGGGCAGCTCAGCGGCGCATCCGGCGCAAATCAGATCGCGCATCCGGAAACGAGAACGTTTCAATAGACCCACGGAATCAGCCGCCAGCTGCGCGCCTTATAGATGGCGTAGGCGTCGCCGAACTGGCTGCCGAGCAGGGCCTCCTCGGCGTTCATGCGGGCGATGAGGATGGGCACGGTGAGAGCCGCCAGGCCAAGGCCAATCCATGATCGGAAGACCAGGGCCCAGCCGACCATCAGGATGACCATGCCGAGATAGCTCGGGTGGCGCACGCGCCGGTACAGGCCATCGGTAGCCAGGGCGTGGTCCGGTTGAATGGCCACCAGGCCGCTGAAGCGCCGCCCAAGCACGAACACCGGAACCATGCGCAGAGCGCAGCCGCCGGCGTAGAGCGCCACGCCGATCCAGCGCACCGTCGTTCCACCGAACACCGCGAAGCCGGTCCGATCGCTCCAGGCCGGCAGGGAGGCCACCGCCAGTCCGATCAGACCGAAAGCGGCCAGCACCCAGCGGTTGCCGCGATCCTCCCGCTCGCCGGAGCTCAAGGATCCGGTCGTGAACAGCGCCGCGACGGCGCAGACATAGGAGATCGCCGCCAGGGCGATGAGGGCCGGTACGCGCGCAAAGGCGGTCAGGCCGCCTTCGCCCCACACCGCCAGGGCCAGAAACAGACTGACCGAGGCCAGGGTAAACAGGGCCATCAGGACGCGGGTCATCCCGAAAGCTTGCGTCGGGCTCGCTTCGCCCGCAAGACTCTCTCCGTTGACGAGGGGGCGAGGGGTCATGACTGAAACGCCAGGCGCGCCCGCGCCGCCCAGCCTGCTGCGGGTGCTGGGGCCGATCTTTGGGCTGGCCGTGGTCGTCGGCGGCATGATCGGCTCGGGGATCATGCGCGCCCCGGGCCTGGTGGCTGAAGGCCTGCCATCCACACCCGCCATCCTGATCGCCTGGGTGCTAGGCGGCGTCGCCTCGATGCTGACCGCCATGCCGCTGGTCGAGGCGGGGGCCTCGGTGCCGCTGGCAGGCGGTCCCTTCCCGATCGCCGAGCGCGCCTTCGGCCGCGGCGTGGGGTTCTTCGCCGGCTGGATCGGCTGGCTCAGCTACGCCGCCGGCGTCGCTTTCGTCGCCGCCGTGTTTGGCGAGTATGTGCATCGCCTGGGGATGCTCCCTGGCCTGTCGTCAAACCTCCTGGCCTGCGTGCTGATCGTCGCCCTGGCTGGCGTCAACTGGACCGGCACGCGGGTCAGCGGTCACTCGCAAAGCATCGGCAGCGCCCTCAAGGCCGCCGTGTTTCTCATCCTGGTCGGGGTGCTGTTCCTGACGCCGCGAGCGCCATCGCCGGCCATTCCGGCGCACGCGGTCGCGGCGGTCGCTGGATTGGGCGGCGCGGCCATGGCCATCCGGCTGATCTATCAGACCTACGCCGGCTGGGACGCGGCCATCTATTTCTCCGAGGAGGTGCATCGGCCGGGGGAGCAAATCGCCCGCTCGACGTTTCTGGGCATCGGCCTGGTCACGGTGATCTATGTGCTGGTCAACGCCGCTGTGCTGCATGTGCTCTCGCCGGCCCAGATCGCCCATTCGGCGCTGGCCGTCGGCGAAGCCGCCAAGGTCGGTCTCGGCCCCTACGCCGACACAGTGATCACCGGCATGGGCCTTTTATCCCTGGCCGCGATCGTCAATCTGATGACCATGGTGCCGCCGCGCATCACCTTCCGCATGGCCCGCCATGGATCGCTGCCGACGGCCTTCGGGCGGGTCGCGGTCAACGGCACGCCGAGAATCGGACTGATCGCGGCGACGGCGTTGTCAGTTATCCTGGCGGCCACCGGCGGGTATGAGCGCATCGTGCGCATCTATTCGCCGTGGACCATGGGCGTCATCCTCATCGTCTGCTTGTCCGCCATCCGGCTGCGCTACGCCGAGCCGGATTTGCCCAGGCCCTGGCGTATGCCGCTGTTCCCGTGGCTGGCGATCTTCGCCTGCCTGGTCCAGGTGGCCCTGCTCGTCCTGGTGATGGTCGACGATCCGAAATCAGCGGCGTTGTCGGTGATCGTGGCCGTCGCGCCGTTGCCGCTTTTCTATGGGCTGCAGCGTCGCTGGCGGGCCGGGGCGGCGCGCGCGTTCGGACCCGCCATGCTATGAGCATCGATCCCCTAGCCGCCTATGACCGTTTCGATTTCACCGATCCGGCCGGGCGCTGGACGCGGCCGGTGTGGCGGCGCGGCGCCGGTCCGGCGGTCATCGTCATCCACGAGGCGCCGGGCTTGCACCCGCTGGTCATCCGCTTCGCCGACCGGATCGCGGCGGCCGGGATGACGGTCTTTTGCCCGAGCCTGTTCGGCGAGCCAGGCCGCGAGGTGACCGCCGGCTACTCGGTCGGCGTGATGCTCAAGACCCTGTGCGTGGCGCGCGAATTCCGCGCCTGGTCCACCGATCGCTCCAGCCCGATCGTCGACTGGCTGCGAGCCCTGGCCGCCTTCGCCCACAAGGACTGCGGCGGCGCTGGCGTCGGGGCCATCGGCATGTGCTTTACCGGCAATTTCGCCCTGGCCATGATGACCGAGCCGGCGGTGGTGGCCCCGGTGATGTCGCAGCCGTCGCTGCCGATCCCGGCCGGCTCCAAGAAGCGCGCCGCCGCGCTCGGCCTCTCGCCGGACGAGATCGCCTGCGCCCGCCGGCGTTTCAGCGAGGAGCATCTGAGCCTGATGGCGATGCGGTTCCGCGGCGATCCGTTCGTGCCCGACGCCCGTTTCGACACCCTGAAGCGCACCTTCGGCGAGGCGCTGGAGGCGGTGGAGCTCAATCCCGAGGACGGCTATCCCGACCCGCGCATGCCGGCCCATTCCGTCCTCACCCTGCATCTGGTCGACGACGATCCGCTCGGCCCGACCAAGCGTTGTGAAGAGCAGGTGATCGGGTTTTTCAAGCAAAGGACCGGCGCATGAGACGGCGATGGGCGAGCCTGATTGCGGCCAGCCTGCTCGGTCTGAGCGGCTGCGCGACCACCCAGCGGCTTTCCGCCGCCGCCGACGTCCACGCCCTGATGATCGCCATCCGCGATGACGACAAGCCGGCCTTCGACGCCCACGTCGACCGCCCCGCCCTTGAGGCCCAGGTCCAGGCAATGATCGTCGCCAGGGCCGCCGCGCCCGGCTCGCCGGCCTGGCTCAGGGACGCCGGCCTGCTGCTCTCCGGGCCGCTGGCGCGCGGGGCCGGCCGGCTGCTGATCCAGCCGGAGGTGTTCCGCGCCGTCGCCGACCACTATGGCTATCGGCCGTCGACGCCGATCCCGGGGGTCTTCGCGATCGCCTCGCAGCTTCGGCCGCTGCGCGATGGCGCGGTGTGCGCGGTGACCCGGCGGGACGGCCCGTGCCTGGTCACCTTCGCCGACGAGGACGGGACCTGGCGGCTGGTGGCCTTCGATGGCGACGCGGCGATGCTGAAATTGAGGTAAGGCGCCTCGCCGCCGCTACACCGCCGCCTCGGCTTCGACCTCATAGGTGCGGGCGCAGTATTCGCAGGTGACCTGAATGCGGCCGTCGGCGCCGACCATGGCGGCGCGCTCGGCGGCCGGGAAGGCGTCCAGCACTTCGGCGATGCGCTCGGGCGAGCAGCGGCAGAAGGCCCTGACCGGCGTTGGCGCGAACAGCCTGACCCCCGCCTCATTGAACAGGCGCCACAGCAGGGTCTCGGCCGGCGTGGTCGGATCGACGAGCTCGTCCTCGGCGATGGTCTCGAACAACGCCTGGGCGGTCGTCCAGGCCTCGGCCGTCGAGCCCCGCCTCTGGTCCTCGGCGATGTTCTGGATCAGCACCCCGCCGGCGCGCCAGCGCGGGCCCTCGCCGCTATCGGCGCGCCCGACCGCCAGCCGCACCCGGGTCGGAACCTGTTCGGAGCGACTGAAATAGCTCTCCGCCGCCAGGGCTAGGGACTCGCCCTCAAGGGCGGTGACGCCTTGATAGACATCCATCTCCGGCCCCTGATCGATGGTCATGGTCAGGGTTCC
>DATBOH010000154.1:0-1983 GCA_036553915.1 Caulobacteraceae bacterium
TCGAACAGGGTCTCGGTGCCGTCGTAGAGCGGGCGGCTGGTCAGCACCACCTGCCCAGGCTCGGTGGTCGCCAGCAAGGCTGTGAAAATCGCCGCCATGCCGCTGGAGAACACGGCGCAGCCTTCGGCGCGCTCGAGCACCGCCAGCCGCTCCTCGACGATCTGCAGATTGGGGTTGTTGAAGCGGGTGTAGATGAGGCCCGCATCGTGGCCCTTTGGCGTCGGCTGGCGCCCCGACATGTAGTCGAAGAGCAGCTTGCCTTCATCGCAGGTGGCGTAGGCGAAGGTCGAGGTGAGAAAGATCGGCGTCTTGACCGCGCCTTCCGACAGGGTCGGATCGAAGCCAAACCCTAGCATCAGGGTTTCGGGCGCCAGGGTCTGGGCGCCTAGCTTGGAGCGCCGGAAGTCGTGTTTGGTCTTCATTTTCATTGGTCCGGAAACGACGATTGGGCCTATCTAACAGATCGGTGGCCCGACGCAGCGGCCCGTTTGCGCGCGAAAGCTGGATGACCGACGCCGTTCACATTCACAGACACGATCACAGGCACGATCAGCGTCCCGGACACGCCGGCAGGCATCACCACGCGCCGGCGGACTTCGGCCGCGCCTTCGCCGTTGGCATCGGTCTCAACGCCGCCTATGTGATCGCCGAAGCCGGCTTTGGCGTCTTCGCCCATTCCCTGGCGCTGCTTTCCGACGCCGGACATAACCTGGGCGATGTTCTGGCCCTGGGGTTGGCCTTCGCCGCCGCGCGTATGAGCCGAAAAGCGCCCAGCCAGCGCTACACCTATGGCCTTGGCGGCAGCTCGATTCTGGCGGCCCTCAGCAATGCGATGCTGTTGCTCGTGGTCACCGGTGGGATTGCCTGGGCGGCAATCCTGAGGCTTTTCCATCCGGAGCCTGCGGCCGGCTCCGTTGTCATGGCGGTGGCGGCGGGCGGCGTGGCGATCAACGTCTTCACCGCCCTGATGTTCGCTTCCGGCCGAAAGGGCGATGTCAACATCCGCGCCGCCTTCACGCACATGGCCGCTGATGCTCTGGTGGCCGCGGGCGTGGTGGCCGCTGGCGGCGTGATGATTGTGACAGGCTGGTTGTGGCTGGATCCGGCGGTCAGCCTGGTGATCGGGCTGGTGATCGTCGCCGGAACCTGGTCGCTGCTGCGTGAATCCCTGGATCTGGCCCTGGACGCCGTGCCCTCAGGCATCGACCGCGAAGCCGTTCGCGCCTACCTGGCCGGGTTGCCAGGCGTGGCCGAGGTGCACGACCTGCACATCTGGGGGATGAGCACCACGGACACCGCTCTCACTGCCCATCTGGTGCGGCCTGGCGCTGAACTCGACGACGGGTTGATCCAAGAGGCCTGTCACGACCTGCAGCGACGCTTCGGCATCCAGCACGCGACCTTGCAGATCGAGCGTGGGGTCGGTGAGCACCCCTGTCACCTCGCCGACGAGGCGGTGATTTAGCCCGCCCTTCGAAGATCTGGCGGCGCTCTGGGGACGAGAAGCCTGCCGCCATGATCGATGCGCTGGCGGTCGAACCCGAACGGAATACGGCGGGCCGCCGGTGACTCCCAACCGACCTGCTAGATCAGGCCCCCGAGGGGCGAGGACGGATCGGCGAACTGCCTTCTCGGCATCCGCCCGGCGAGATAGCCTTCTCGTCCGGCGATGACGGCATGGCGCATCGCGCCGGCCATCCGGACTGGATCGCCAGCCAGGGCGATGGCGGTGTTCATCAACACGCCATCGCAGCCGAGTTCCATGGCGATAACGGCGTCGGAGGCGGCGCCGACCCCGGCGTCAACCAGCACCGGAACCTTGGCCTGTTCGACAATCAGCCTGAGATTGACCTTGTTCTGGACTCCAAGGCCGGAGCCGATTGGGGCGCCGAGCGGCATGATGGCCGCCGCCCCGGCCTCTTCAAGCTTGCGGGCGAAGACCAGATCGTCGGAGCAATAGACCATGACGTCGAAGCCGTCGGC
>DATBOH010000185.1:0-3566 GCA_036553915.1 Caulobacteraceae bacterium
CCGAAATCCCGGTCGGCGGCTTCACGTGCATCACTGGCGTATCCGGCAGCGGCAAGTCGACCTTCACGGTTGAGACGCTGTACAAGGCGGCGGCCCGGCGACTGAACAATGCTTCCGAGGCGCCGGCGCCCTACGAGCGCATCGAAGGCCTGGAGAATTTCGACAAGGTCATCGATATCGATCAAAGTCCAATCGGCCGAACGCCGAGATCCAATCCGGCCACGTACACCGGCGCCTTCACCGCCATCCGCGACTGGTTCGCCGGCCTGCCGGAGGCCAAGGCGCGCGGCTATGGGCCGGGTCGGTTCAGCTTCAACGTCAAGGGTGGACGCTGCGAGGCCTGCCAGGGCGATGGTCTGATCAAGATAGAGATGCATTTCCTCCCCGACATCTACGTCACCTGCGATGTCTGCCGCGGCCATCGCTACAACCGCGAGACCCTGGAGATCCTTTTCCGCGGCAAATCGATCGCCGATGTGCTCGACATGACGGTTGAGGAGGCGGCCCAGATGTTCCGCGCCGTGCCCTCCATCCGCGACAAGATGGAGACCCTCAAACGCGTCGGCCTCGGCTACATCAAGGTGGGGCAGCAGGCGACCACCCTGTCAGGGGGCGAGGCGCAGCGGGTCAAGCTTTCAAAGGAGTTGTCCAGGCGGGCGACCGGGCGAACCCTCTACATCCTCGATGAACCAACCACCGGCCTGCACTTCGAGGATGTGCGTAAGCTTTTGGAGGTGCTGCATGAGCTGGTCGACCAGGGCAATACGATGGTGGTCATCGAGCACAATCTCGACGTCGTGAAGACCGCCGATTGGATCGTCGATTTCGGACCCGAGGGCGGTGATGGCGGCGGCCAGGTCATCGCCGCTGGCCGACCCGAGGCGGTCGCCAAGGATAGGAACAGCTGGACCGGTCGCTACCTCGCCGAACTGCTCGAACGCCAATCCGCCCGCGCCAACGCCCTTGCAAAGCCCGGGCGGGCGAAGGTAAGCGCCTAGGGGCGATGTGGCGGACAATAGCGCTGACGATTCTCGGAAGCCTGACGGCCTGCCTCGCGGCGCCGGCCGTGGCGGCCGACGGCGAAGCACCCGCCTGCCAGGCGGCGCTCGATCTCATTCTGGGCGCCGTCGGACACGGGAAGCGCGCCGTTGCACTGGTCGTCGGCTCCAGTCCTGACGCTGCCGAAACCGCCCCCTATTCGGCCGAAACCATGGCCGAGGCCGACTGGACCGGCCCCGCCCCGCCCGCCGAGCTACTCAATACCCTTCTGACTCAGACGCCGGTCAGCGTATTCGACAGCTGCCCGAACCTGGCCGCGGAACTTGGCCGTGAACACATCGCCAGCGGCGATGACGCGGTGGCCAGGATCACCGCCGCCGACCCGGGGATTGACACCCTGCCGACCTATCCAGCCACTATTTTCACCCTCTCCCTCCCGGTCATCCAGGGTGGCGACGCCCTGGTTCAGGACCGCATGTGCACCGGGCCGAACAGCTGCTTAGGAGCCATTGTGCATCTGCAGAAAGATGCCAAGTCCGGGCGCTGGAAGCCGGTCAATCGACTGCTGTCGTTGGCCTCCTGAGCGCGGCGCGAGGATTGCTGAAATGAAACTCTACAGCGCGCCAATGCCTGCGCCCAATCCGCGGCGGGTGCGGATCTTCCTGGCTGAGAAGGGCCTTGCCGTCACCGAGGAATTTCTCGACTTCGCCAAGCGCGAGCACAAGGGCGAGACGCACCGGCGGCGCAACTCCCTAGGTCAGGTGCCGACGCTTGAGCTGGAGGACCAGACCACGATATCGGAATCGGTCGCCATCTGCCGCTACTTCGAAGCCTTGCAGCCACAGCCGCCGATGTTCGGCCGCACCCCGTTCGAACAGGCTGAGGTCGAGATGTGGACGCGCCGTGTCGAATTCGTCCTTACACAGCCGGTCGGCAATTTCTGGCGCCATGCCCACCCGCGAACGTCGGCGCTGCTGACGCAGTACAAGGACTTTGGCGAATCCAATCGCGAGGGCTGGAACCGAGCCGTCGCTTGGCTCGATCGCGAACTGGAAGGCCGATCTTTCATCGCCGGCGACAGCTTCACCATCGCTGACGTCTGCGCCCTGACCACGGTCGATTTTGCGGCGTGGATCGGCCTGCCGGTCGCGCCAGAGCTGGCTCGACTCTCCGACTGGCGGGCCAAGGTGTCGGCGCGCCCGAGCGCCAAGGCCTGACCGTCGCTCTGCGGTCGTCGAAGCCGCTGCAGTCGGGCTCTCAGGCCGGCGCCACGCCGTCTCGGCCCTCGCCGACCACGGCGCGGAAGGCATGCGCCTGGCAGGCGTAAAAGATTGTCGATGAAATAGTCCAGAACAGCGAAATGAGGGCGGTCAGCAGGCCCGCCTGCAGCAGCAAACCGCCGCGATCCAGAATCGTGGTCGGATGCGGCCCATTGACCGGCGGCAGCAGCAGGCTGACCACGAACAGAAGCGCCAGGAGACCTAGCAACACCAGGAAGACGAAAATGTAGCAACCGAGCAGATACCAGAAGCGCCCGCGCGTCACCGGCCAGTAGGCGGTGAGATGGAACCGCCGTTCGGAAAAAGTCTCGACTGCAATGAGCGACAGCCGCACGCTCAGCCAGACGTCCACCCAGATCGTTAATGCGGCCCCGGCGACCGTGAACGCCCGGGTGGCGTCGGGAATGGCGCGCATCAGCGGGCTGAACAGGACGAAAATGAAATAGGCGGGGGCCCCGCCCAGCGGTATCGCGGCCAGAAAGGCGATCAGGGTCAGCAGTCCCAGTCGCAGCTCGTCGGCGCTGAAGCGGAGGAAAAACCAGGCGCGTTCCGCAGGCCGAAGCACCGCGCGGAACGTGGCCACGGCGGTGATCAGCCAGACGAGCACGAACAGGGCTACCAGATAGGCCCAGAACGGTCCGAAGCGCGCGGCTATGCCGGCCAGGGTGTCTGGCGCGACCAATGCCGTCTGGCCGACCGGGCGGCTGACAGCCACCGTCCAGGCCGCGATGCTGAAGGTGACGAACCACACACCCGTCCAGGCCGCGAAAGCCCAGGGCTCACGACGCATGAGGGCAAAGCCCTCGCCTGCGGCGTCATAGGCGGAAAGACGCTTCATGGCTTCTGAATGCCTGTTTCGTACTGATGGGCGATGAACCCCACGTCGGTCGGCAGGAAGAGGCCGGCGATCAAAAGCGCTTCGAGTCCCGCAAAGACCCGGCCCCGCCAGCTCATGCAGGCGAGGACGATCGCCGGGCCGGCCAGCAGCAGGCGACCCAAGGTCAGATCGACGGCCCGGCCCCGGGTCAGGGCGAAACTCGAAAGCACCTGAACCTTGCCGCGCGCCAGGCTGGCCGGCTCGGCCAAGCCGATGCGGCTCAGAGCCCCGGCCCAGGCTGCCAGGGCGATGGCGGCGACAATGCCCAGCACCGTGCGGCCGCGGGCATCGATGGCCGGCGCCCAACTGGCGACCTCTCTGGCGTCAAAGAGCGGTCCGGCGGAGGCCACGGCGTAGGCGCAGGCGAGAAAGACCACGAGAACGACGGACGATAGGATGGCGAGGAACAG
>DATBOH010000199.1:0-16975 GCA_036553915.1 Caulobacteraceae bacterium
AGATCGCCCCCCGGGTCAGTTCGGACGGCTATGTGACCTCGCATGTGTTCGCCGAGGTTTCGAGCGTCACCGGGTTTTCCCAGGGCTATCCGACCATCAGCCAGAGGGAGGCTTCGACCTCGGCCACCGTCAAGGATGGCGACACCTTCGTCATCGGCGGCCTCACTCAGGAAAACAAGCTGGTCACCAAGAGCAAGATTCCCGGCCTGGGCGATGTGCCGCTGGTCGGCGAGCTCTTCAAATTGCATCAGGAGAGCCGGTCCAAAACCCAGCTCTATATCGTCATCACGCCGCGGATCGTGCGCGGCGGCGACTCCGCCGAGGGTCGGGCCGAAATCGGGGCGGGCGACGATGGCAAAGGCCCGACCTGAGCCCGCCGTCGCTTTCGATGACAAAAAGGGGCATCCAAATGCACGCCCGGGCGTCCATCGGCGTTGTTTCGCTTTCCGGGCAATGCTAGTCGAACAGAAATAACCGACGGTGCGATTTCGGCGGCCGGCGTTCAAAGGGGGAATGGGGATGAACACACTGAAATTGCTGGCGGGCACGATCGCCGCCCTGAGCGTCGCCGGGGCCGCCAGCGCCAGCACGACCTTGTACAGCAATCCGATCCTGTTGCCGGCCAACGGCGACTGCAGCTTCAGCACCACCTGCGCCGCGGATTTCGGTCGCGGCGACGATTTCGCCGCCCAGGAATTCACCGTCTCCAACGCGTCGGTGATCGTTTCGGCCGACTTCATCGAACTGGATCACGGCACGACCCCGACCGCCGTCACCTGGGCCTTCATCGCCGCCGACGGGGCCGGTGGCCTGCCGGGAACCATTCTGGCCACCGGAACCGACGCCCTGACCGCGACCGCCGATGGAACCTCCAACGGTTACAACCTGAGCCGGATGTCGTTCGTCGTCGGCACGGTGGCCCTGGCCCCCGGGACCTACTATCTCGCCCTTCAGGCCATTTCGCCGATACAGGGAACCTATCTTGGCCAAGGCGTGGCCGCGAGCGGGGCGGCCGAAACCATGGACGGCGGCGCGACCTGGGCGTTCGGCTACGAGACCATTCCGAGCGTCGCGGTCGATGTCTTCGTCCCCGAGCCGGCCACCTGGGCGCTGATGCTGGCGGGTTTCACGGGCGTCGGATTTGGCCTGCGCACGGCGCGCCGGACACGGACCGCGGCCGCCTGAGTCATCGGGCCCCGCGCGAAGGCGCGGCGGTCGCAAGGGGCGTCGTCAGCGCCCCTTGCGATAGTCCACGTCGTCCCATGTAATTTTTGAAAGGGCCTCGCGCCTCGGCCCCAGGTAGCCGAACAGGAAGGCCGCCACCTTGCGCATCTGAATCTCTTCGCTGCCCTCGGTGATCCGATAGCGGCGGTGGTGGCGATAGATGTGCTCGAACGGCTTGTGGCGCGAGTAGCCGATGCCGCCGTGCACCTGCATGGCCCGATCGGCGGCCTCGCACACCAGGCGGTTGGCCCAGTAGTTGCACATCGACACCTTGTCGGAGATCTGGCGCTCGACCTCCTTGTGCTCCATGCGATCCATGTCCCAGGCGGTCTTGCGGATCAGCAGGCGCAGCATCTCGCATTGCGTGGCCAGCTCGACCAGCGGCCACTGGATAGCCTGGTTCTCGGCCAGGGCCTTGCCAAACGGCTTGCGGGCCCTGGCGTATTTGACGCTCTCCTCAAGGCAATAGACCGCGGCCCCGAGCGAAGAGGCGGCCTGGCGGATGCGGTTCTGGTGCACGAAGCTCTGGCCCAGGCGCAGACCCTGGCCTTCCTCGCCCCAGATCGCTTCATCCGGAACCCAGACATTGGCCAGGCTGACCCGCGGGTGATCGGTCGGCATGTTGAAGGTCCACAGATATTCCTCGACCGTGACGCCTGGAGCATCGGCGGGGACCAGGAAAACCGTGAGACCAGCGGCGTCGCCGTCCTTGCCGGAGGTGCGGGCATAGACCTGGATGTGGGTCGCCACATGCATGCCGGTGGTCCACATCTTCTCACCATCGATACGCCAGCCGGAAACGCCGTCACGCGTCTCGCGCACCGCCCGCGTCTCCATGAAGGTGGCGTCGGAGCCGTGATCGGGCTCGGTGAGGCCGAAGCCGGCGCGGATGCGCCCGGCCTGCAGGTCCTCGCCATAGCGCGCGTACTGAGCGTTGGTGGCGAACTCCTTGAACATGATGATGAACGGGTTGTTGCCGACGATCGAATGCTCGGTCTGAAGGTCGTTGTGCAGCCCCAGACCCTTGGCGGCCAGGTGTTCGCGGATCACCGCCATCGCGAGCTGGGAGCCGCCCTTGCCGCCCCATTCCACCGGCCAGCCAAAGCGCAGGTGGCCGGCCTCGTCGGCGAGCCGGCGCGCCTGACCGAGCAGCACCTCCCACTCGTGACGAGGCAGGCCATTGTTGTCCCAGTCGGTGCGGGCGTGCTCGCGCCGGTGATCGAAGAAGCGGATGTTGTCGTCGGCCCGCTCGAGCGGCTTGATCTTGGCCTCGATGAAGGCGTCGAGCTCGGCCAGATAGGCTTCAAGGTCGGCGGGCAGGGTGAAATCCATGGCTCAGACTCCGGGTTTGGCGGCGCGCTCGGCGAGGGCGGCGCGGTAGCCCCAATAGGTCGGCTGATCGACGGCCAGCTTGGCCAGTGTCGAAGCCCACAGATGTTCGACGAGGCCAGGACTCTCGGGACCTATCTCTCCGGCGGCGATGCGCCGGCACAGTTCGGCGTTGAGGTCGGCCAGCGCGCCCTCATGACCCAACAGGGCGGCCAGCCGGGAGCGCTCGGCCTCGGCCTCGGCGCTCAGCAACTGCCGGCGGCAGAGCTCAAGGGCGTTGGCGGCGACCCTGGCGTTGAAGCTCACATGACCGGCGGTCGCGGGGGCCACGACCTGGCGCAGGAACTCTGCGACGGCGGCCAGGATCTCATCGGGGCGGGGTTCGTCGAGCATCAGCTGGCGATCAGGCGCAGCAGGTCGATTTCGGTCTCGCTGGCGCGGCGGGCGATCACGGCTCGCTCGACGGAGGGGTCGACCTCACGGAACGCCGCCGTCATGCCGGCGCACATCACCCCCCAGCGCAGCGAACCGAAGACTTCCCACCAAAGGGCATGCTCGCGCCGTACCGTCGCGCCGCCAGCCGCCTCATAGCCGGCCCACAGATCCTCCCGGGTCCCGAAACCGCCGACCGGCAGGGCGTCGACGCCGAAACGCCAGGAGCCAACGCAAATCCACCCCAGGTCGGCCATCGGATCGGTGACATGGGCGATCTCCCAATCAAGCACCGCCCGCACCCCCTCCGGGCCGACCATCAGATTGCCATTGCGAAAGTCTCCGTGCGCCAGACATGGCCGCTCCGGCGGCGGCGGGCAGCGGACGGCGAGCCAGCGCAACGCCAGTTCGAACACCGGCCGCGGCCGGCCGCTAGCCCGGTAGGCGTCGGCGTACTGCTCCAGGGACTGGCCCGGCGTCATGCGGCGAAGGCTGGGAAAGGCGTCTGGATCGAGGCGGTGAATGCGGGCGGCGATCTCGCCGCACTGGCGGGCCAGGAAGGTGCGCGTGGGCGCGAAGGCCTCAGCGCGGGCGATGCGTCCGCCCAGGGTCTCGCCCTCGACGAAGCCCATCAGGAAACCGTGGCCGAGCCCGTCTTCCGGGCCCAGCACATGGACGACCGGCGGAACCGGAACGCCAGCCGCGCCGGCGGCGACAATCAGTTCGGCCTCCGTCTCGAGCCCGACGGCGGTCGGCGAGAGGCGAAGCCCGCCCGGGGCCCGGCGCAGCACCAGCGGCGTTCGCTCGCCATCCTTCACCAGGGCGAAGCGCCAGATTTCCTGGGTCGCGCCGGCCGAGACGCGGGCGAGGTCGGCGATCCCCTCGCCCCCGAGACGCGCGCGCGCCAGCCGCTCCAAGCCCTGTTGCAGTTCGACCTCGACCTCGGTCATCGCACCTCCGCCAGGCATGAAGCCTAGACCAGCGCTTCGGACCTGCAAACGCTGACCCGGCGTCAGTGACGCGCAGCCGGTTCTCGCCTAAAGCGATCGCCATGACCGCCGAGGCGACGCTCGACCGGGCCTATGCGGCCAAGGACCCAGACTATTTCGGCCGCCCGCGCCGGGAATGGATCGATCCCCTGCCGGCGGATCGGAGTCTGAAGGTGCTGGAACTCGGTTGCGGCGACGGAGCCACCGGCGCGGAGGCCTTGGCGGCCGGCAAGTGCGGCCTGTGGATCGGCATCGAGCGTCAGGGGAAGGCGGCCGAACGCGCCCGCGCCCGACTTTCGGAGGTCATTGTCGGTGATATAGATAGTCTTGAATTGTCGCTGCCACCGGGCAGCTTCGACTTGCTGGTCATGGGCGAGGTGCTCGAACACCTGCCCGATCCCGAGAAGACCCTGACCCGACTGGTGCGCTTGCTGAAGCCGGGCGGGTGGGCGCTCGCCAGCACCCCCAATGTCGCGCACTGGCGGATCGTCGCCGGCCTAATCGCCGGCCGCTTCGACTATGAGGATGAGGGGGTGATGGACCGCACCCACCTCAAGTGGTTCACGCCGCGGTCGCTGGCGCGCGCCTTCGAGGCCGCCGGACTGGTCGGGGTCGAGGTGCGGCCGCTCGGCTGGAAACCGCGCAGCCAAACGCTTACCGCCGCCATGCCCCTGCGCCATCTGCTCTGGCGTCAGATAGAGGCGCGCGGCGTCAGAGCCTGATCGAGGCGCGCCACCAGCGGGTGGGCCGGGACCGGGCGGCCATCGAGGTTGGCGACCGGGCGCACCCCGATCAGGCTGTTGGTGAGGAAAAGCCCGGTCGCCGCGGTCAGGGCCGAGGCCGGAGCATGCGCCTCGCGGGCATGCAGGCCGAGTTCGGCCGCCTGGGCCAGAACCCTGGCCCTCACCGTGCCGGCGAGAACTCCACAGGCCAGGGCCGGGGTGACCAAGGTTGCGCCCTCGAACCAGAATAGATTGGCGGCCGCGCCCCCGCATATTTCTCCCTCGGCGTTGAGCATCAGCGCCTCGTCGGCGCCGCCCTGGCGCGCCTGGCGGCGGGCGAGGACGTTGTCGAGGTAGCTCAGGGTCTTAAGCCGCGCCGCCGGCGAGGAGGCGTTGCGGCGGATCGCGGCCGTCGCCAGACGGGCCGGCGCCCTCCCCTCCGGGGCTGGCGAGGCCGAGCCGACCAGGCGTCCTGGGCACGGCTCTGGGCGTTCGAGCCCGCGTCCGCCCAGCGCCGACCAGGTCAGGCGGACGGCGGCGCGGTCGACGGCGACGGTCCGCGCGACCTCCAGGGCGGCGCTCCGCATCTGCGCCTCGCTGGGAGCGGCCAGGCCGAGCGCCGCACAGCCAAGGATCAGGCGCCGCGCATGAGCGGAAAAGTCGACCAGCCGGCCGCCCTCCCACAGCAGGGTTTCGAACAACCCGTCACCCAGCAGGGCGCCGCGATCGGGGATTTCGGTCATGGATTTCGGCCGGCGAATGCCCAGGCCAGGGCGGCGATCTTGGTCTCGGTCTCAGCTCGCTCCGCGGCCGGATCGCTATCGGCGACGATGCCGGCTCCGGCGTCGAAGCGAAAGCGCCAGCGGCCAGCGCTCTTGGCCAACGTCGCGGTGCGGATCAGCACGCTGGAGGCCAGGGCGCCGTCCACCCCAGCCCAGAACAGGCTGCCGCACCATGGCCCGCGTGGCGGCTCATGAGCAGCGATCACCTTCATCGCCTGCACCTTGGGCGCGCCGATGACCGATCCGGGCGGAAAGGTCGCCGCCAGGACATCGGCGGCGTCGGCCCCGGCGGCGAGGCGGCCGCGCACGGTCGAAACCAGATGGTGCACATAGGGCTGGCTCTCCAGCGCGAACAACGTCGGAACGGTCACCGTGCCCGGCCGACAGACTCGCGCCAGGTCATTGCGCATCAGATCGACGATCATCAGGTTTTCGGCCCGATCCTTCGGGCTTGCCAGGAGTTCGCGGCCAAGGATCTCGTCTGTGTACGGATCGCCGGCGCGAGGGCGTGTACCCTTGATTGGACGCGCCTCGATTTCGCCGTCGGCGCCGAGGGTCAGAAAGGTCTCAGGCGAGTGCGAGACGACCGCCAGGCCGGGCAGGCGCCAATAGGCGGCGAAGGCGGCCGGGGCCCGCTGCATCAGCCGGCGGAAAGCATCGAACGGCCCAGTCCCGGGGCGTAGCCTCCCATCCCAGCGTCGGGCGATATTGGCCTGGAAGATTTCGCCCGCGTGGATCCGGCCGATCACATCGGCCACCGCGTCCTCATAGCGCCGCGGATCGTCGCCGCGCAGCGCCTCGGCCGGAGCGTCGGGCAGCGCCAGGTCAGGCGTTTCAGTTTTCAGCCAGGCTCGCGCGTGCGGGCCAATCGGCCACAGACGCCGCTCGGCGTGATCGAAGGCGATCAATGAATCATAGCGGGCGAGGATCAGGTCCGGCCAGTCCGGATCGCGCGGCAGGGGCGACGGCTCGAGCCGCTGCGCGAATTCGTGGCAGGCCAGTCCAATCACCCCACCCTGGAAGGGCGGCCCTTCCGGATCGATGGCGCGCTTAGGGCCGAGCAGGTCTCTGAGGGCGGCGAAATCGCGGTCGGCGGCGTCGGCCGTCACCTGCCGGGTGGCTGTCGGCTGGCGGGCCAGGTACGACCATCGGTCGCCGGTCAGCAACACCGCCCAAGGCTCGTCGGCGAGCCCGGCCATGACCGCCAACGGCTCGCGCCAACAGCTTCGCGGGCGCGGGATCAGGACGACGGCCCCGCCGCGGCGTCGAACTCGGCCCACATCGGCGACAGATCGACCTCGCGGCGCTCGGCGGCGGCCCGGTCGATAGCCATGACCGTCGCCCCGGCTTCGAGCGATTGGCGCGGGGTCACGGGAAAGTCGGCGCCCTGCTCCAGGCTGGCCTTGAGGTCGAGGGCCATCGCCTGGTCGGCGCCATTGTGCAGATCGTCGGTGCGGCCGGCGAAGTCGATCCGCTCCGGCTTGCCGCGGTCGAGCGCCCGGCGCACCAGCATCCGGTTGCGGACCAGATCGGCGATCAGCGTCCCGCGCGCGCCGGCGATGTACCAGCGCCGCTCCTGCAGCGAGACATGGCTGTTGGAATGAAAGGCTAGGGTCACACCGCTGTCATAGGCGACGATGGCGACCTGGTGATCGTAGAGGTCCATGTCCGAGGTGAAAGCGTCGTCGGCCGCCGCCCATCCAGGATCGGTGAGCGCGTAGGCCCCCTGGCCGTCGCTATAGGCGCGCAGCTTCGGAGCGGACTCCGGGCGAAATATGCCCCGGCCGCCGAAGCTCGCCACCCGTTCGGCCCGGCCCCCGGCCAGCCGCGCGAAGATATCGAAATCGTGGCAGACCTTGTCGAGCATGAACGAGCCGCCCCACTCGGCCCGGCGGCGCCAGTTGCGGGCCAGATAGGCGCCGTGCTCGGGATGCAGGTGCTCGGTGGCGTCCATGGAGATGAGTGCGCCGAGTTCTCCAGCCTCGACGCGGGCGATCACCTCGCGGACGATGGGCATGGAGCGCATCACCAGGCCGACATAGATCGGCGGCGGCGCTGCGGCGGCAAGCCGCCGCGCCAGTTTCAGCGTCTCGCTCCAGGTGCGAACGATCGGCTTCTCGCAGAAGATCGGGTAGCCGGCCGTCAGCACCGCTTCGAGATGCTCAAGATGCAGATGGTTGGGCGAGCCGATCATCACCAGGTCGAAGGGGCCGGCCGCGAGCATCTCCGCGACATCGGCATAGGCCCGCCCAGCTTCGATGCCGTGCTGGGCCAGGATCGGCAGTCCGACAGGCGAGGGATCGACGTGGCCGGCCACCTGCAGCCGCCAGCCAACCTCGACCATGGCCGCCAGCACATGCGCCAGACGCTGGCCAAGCCCGATGATGGCGATGCGATGGCGGTGCATGCCGGTCCTTTTGGGCTCGCCGGGAACGCCGATCAACCGGATTGCCAGCGGCGAGCTCCGGCCGTTAGGGTGAACGCCGATAAGGAAGGGAGCACGCGGTGAAGTTCACCTGGTTCAACCTGATGCCGTGGCCCTACCTGCCGGACGATTTCCGCGAGAAAAACCGTTCGGTCTGGGTCGATGTCGACCAGCGGCTGTTCGATCCGGCCAAGAGCCATCAGGTCTACAACACCTACATGGACCTCCTCGAATATGCCGACACGCTCGGTTTCGATGGCGTCGGGGTCAATGAGCACCACCAGAACGGCTATGGGATCATGCCCTCGCCGAACCTCATCGCCGCCGCCCTGGCCCGGCGGACCAGGAACGCCGCCATCGTCGTGCTTGGCAATTCCATCGCCCTCTATAATCCGCCGGTGCGGGTGGCCGAGGAGTTCGCCATGCTCGACTGTATCAGCGGCGGGCGGTTGGTGGCCGGATTTCCGGTCGGCACGTCGATGGACACCAACTATTGCTATGGCCAGATTCCGGCCCTGACGCGCGAAAAGTACGCCGAAGCCCACGACCTGATCATCAAGGCCTGGACCCGCCGCGATCCCTTCGCCTTCGATGGCCGCTATACCAAGCTGCGCCACGTCAATATCTGGCCACGGCCGATCCAGCAGCCGCATCCGCCGGTGCATATTCCCGGCGGCGGATCGATCGAGACCTACGATTTCTGCATCGACAACACCTACAGCTATTCCTACCTCAGCTTCACCGGCTACATCCGCGCCAAGGCCCTGCTGCAGGGCTATTGGGACCGGGTCGCGCAGCGCAATGCGCCGGACGCGTCGCCCTATCGGGCCGGCTTCGCCCAGACCATCTGCGTGGCCGAGACCGACGCCGAGGCCGAGCGGTTGTACGCCCCGCATCTGCACTATTTCTACAACCGCTGCCTGCACGTCTATCCGGGCTTCGCCGACGCCCCCGGCTATCGCACCATCAAGACCATTCAGACCGGCGCGCTGTCGCAATACGCCCCGCCCAAGGGCTTCGGTGAACTGACCTGGAAAGACCTCACCGAAGGCGGCCATGTCATCGCCGGATCGCCCGAAACCGTGCGCCAGCGCATGGAGGAGCTGATCTTGGGACTGAACGTCGGCCACATTTTCTGTCTGATGCATGTCGGCGACATGCCGGCCGACAAGTGCCAGTATTCGACGCGCCTGTTCGCCGAGAAGGTGATGCCGAAGCTGCGCGCCGTTCTGCCGGCCTGCGACGGCGACGAGCGATTCTGGTGTCATCCGCTGAAAACGCGGGCCACGCCGGGCTCGCTGCCGGCCGAATATGCACCGGCCCGGGAAGCCGTTTGATGGCCCTCGCCCGCCGCACCGTCGACAGCCGCCACGCCAAGGTTTGCTATCTCGAAGGCGGCGATGGCCCGCCGCTGCTCTATCTGCACGGAGCCGGCGGCGTCACCGCCGAAGACCCGACCCTGGCCTTGCTGGCCAAGCATTGTCGGGTCATCGCCCCCTATCTGCCGGGCTATGGCGATACCGAGGAATGCGGCAGCCTGCGCGACATGCTGGATTTCACCCTTCACACCGCCGACGTCGCCGAGGCCCTGGGCCTGAAAGACCCGCTGCTGGTCGGCCATTCCATGGGTGGAATGATCGCCGCCGAGATGGCCGCCATCGCCCCTTCTGACTTCAGCCGCCTGGCGCTGATTGCTCCAGCCGGCCTTTGGCTTGACGATCATCCGATCCCGGATGTCTTCACCCTGCTGCCTTACGAAATGCCCGCCTATCTGTTCCACGATCCCGAGGCCGGAGCCCGGCTGATGACCGCCGGCCAGGACCTTTCCGACCCCGAGGTGCTCAAGACCTACCTGATCCGCAATGCGCGCCAGATGGGCATGGCCGGCAAGATCCTGTTTCCCATCCCCGATCGCGGCCTCGCCGACCGGCTGTATCGCATCCGCGCCAAAACCGTGGTCATCTGGGGCGAGAGCGACCGACTGATCCCGCCGGTCTACGCCCGCGCCTTCGTGGACGGCATCGCTGGCGCGCGCTTGGTAGCCATCGCCAAAGCCGGCCACATGGCGACGCTGGAGCAGCCCACGGCCGTGGCCGGGGCGGTCGCCAGCCTCATCTGAACACATCTGGATAAGGGGGGAATTATGGAGCTGACACGACGCGGCTGGCTGGGCGCGACGGCGGCCGGCGCGGCGATGGCGGCGAGCCCGGCGCTGGGCGATGCGCCGGTGAGCGCCGCGGGGACGATGCGCGTCTTCCCGGCCCGTTTCTCCATCGTGGCGCCGGGCTCCGGCGGCCATGACTATCGCCCGGCCCTTGAGGCCCTGGCCGCCTATGCCGTCGCCGAACTGAACGCCGTCGGGCTGCCCGGCATGACCCTCAGCGTCACCGACGCCGAGGGATTCACCGCCGTGCTGGCGCTCGGCTGGTCGGACGTGGCGACGCACACACCGATGCGCGCGGATTCGCTCTTTCAGATCGGCTCGATCAGCAAGTCGTTCCTGGCCCTGACGGTGCTCAGCCTGGCTGACGCCGGCATGATCGACGTCGACGCGCCGATCACGGCCTACCTGCCCGAGGCCCCATGGCCGGCCGCGCCGATCACCGCCAGCCAGCTCATGGCCCATACCGCCGGCCTCGCCGACGGACCGGGGATGTTCCCGCGAACGCCGGGCGGGCGGCTATGGACCGGCTTCACGCCCGGCTCGAAGTTTTCCTACAGCAATACCGGCTTCGAGCTTCTCGGGGCGACGGTCGAGCGCCTCACCGGCATGAGCCACGCGGCGGCGATCCTGCAACGGGTCAGGGCCCCGCTCGGCGTCGCCGATATCGCCGGGACCATCGACCAGGCCAATCGCGGGCGATTTCCGGCCGCCTATTGGACCTATGATACAAGCCTGGCCGCCGATCTTCCCGGGGGCGCCCTGGCGCCGGCGAAGTGGGACCCGGAGGATACGTCGGCTGGTTCCATCGCCGCCACCTCGGAAATGATGGCCCGCTATTTGCGCGGCCTGTTGAAGGTCGCCCGCGATGGCGGTGGCATCCTTTCCCCGGCCATGGGACGGCGTTTCGCCACCGGGGTGATCGCCAGCGACGCCGATTTCGGCCCCGGCTCGCACTACGCCCAGGGGGTCGCGGTCCAGCCGGTCGATGGTCTTCCTTGCCTGCACCACACCGGCGGCATGGTCGCCTTCTCCTCGTCCTTCCATGCCGATCCTGCGGCGGGGGTCGCCGCCTTCGCCAGCGTCAACGCCCGCATCGGCGGCTATCGACCCAGGCAGACCACGGCATACGCCATCCAGCTTCTACGCGCGGTGCGCGCCAAGACGCCGCTGCCGCTCGCGCCGGATCCGCTGCAGCGCTACCGGATCAAGGCCCCGGAAAGGCTTTATGGCCGCTTCGTCGGACCGGAGGGCTCGGTCTTCACTCTGGGGTCGGGAGAGGATTTCCCGCGCTACAGCGGGCCTGACGGAATCGCCCCGCTGCGCTTGGCCGATGGCCAGCTCGTGCTGCCGTTCGGCCCCCACGCCCTCGATCCGGTGAGCGAGGACGGCGCGGTCGTCGGGTTCTGGCGCGGCCAGACTCTCTATGGCCGCGACGCCGCCCACTCGCAGCCCGCCGCGCCCGAACGCCTACGCGCCCTGGCCGGCCTGTACATCAACCGTGACCCATGGGTCGGCTTCGCGGAAGTCTTTGCGCGCGGCGAAACCCTCTACGCGCCCGGCGTTGGGGTGATCATCGAACGCGGCGGCTACTGGTCGGCGGAAAAAGACACCGGCGGCGTGGAACGACTGCGCTTCGACGGCATGCTGAACGGCTTGGCGACCCGGCTCAATGTCTCGGGCGTGGACTTCCTCCGGCTGAAGGTTTGACCCCCAGCCCGAACAGTCCGAGCCGAATGATGTCAGACGGTCGCCGCAATCTGGCGCCGACGCGAGCGCAGGGCGCCGCCGAGGCCGGCGAAGCCGGCCAGCATCAGCGCCCAGGCGGCCGGCTCGGGCACGGCGCCAAACGTCGTCACTAGACTGGTGCCGTCGGACACGCCGGCTGCGCCGGTGATCAGGTAGGCGCGGCTCATGACCGATCCCGAGGTGTCAGCCTGGAAATAGCTGTTGCCGCTACCGTTGGGCACATTGGCTTGGTTGGTGACCACGACCTCCATGACCAGATTCCCGTCGGCGGGATTGTAGGTGTAGCTCGAACCGTCGATCGAGAATGTAGCGCCGCCGCCGCTGCTGAGCGCGCCGTCGAAGAATGTCTGGGTGTTGCTGAGTGTGAGTGGATAGCCGCTGCCGAGGGCTTGGGTGGTGGTGCCGAAGATGATGTCGTAGTTGCCCGAAATCACACTGCCATTGCCCGCGCCTGCGAATGCATTGAAGGTGATTTGGTTGAACGTCGTGGTCGTCGCGAAAGCGGTCGATGAATACATCTGTTCGTAATCGATCGATTGCCCGCTGGTGACGCCGCTGTCGTTGCAGTTGAACGGAAAGCAGTTGCCCTGGCCTGTAAATGTCCCGACAGTAACGGAGGCCGAGGCGTTGGCGCCGGCGAGGAGCGCGGCCAGCGTGCAGCCACAAATGAGTCCAACGTGCCTCGCGTCCATTGCTGAGCTTCCTTTGCGCCAAACGGCATTGCGGCTTCGACAGGTACGATTTTGTTGGCATTGCGGCGCGATTTCGTCAAGGCTGATCATCATTTGTGGGCATTGATCGGAACGACGTCGCCGACTTCAAGCCAGCCAGCGAACGCACGATCACAAAGCCGGCCAGCGGGGTCAGCGACGCACCCTTCAAACCATAGATCGAGACCAGGGTATTGGCGCCTTCCCGCCAGCCGACACCTTCGTGGCCAACGCCGGCGACATAGGCTTTGCCATCGAGCATGAGGGGAATCAGGGCGAAGCCGGAATAGGAAATCGGATGGTCTGACCCGGCGCGAAAGCTCGGATAGTCGGGTGTCCAGGTTGCGGGCGACTCCTGGGTGGCGCGCAGCGCCTTGGCCGCGGCGGCGAAGGTGGCCGGGGCCGGCGGCCCGAAGTGGAAATCAGAGCCGTCGCCGCCCGCGTCGCGGCCTAGATTGTAGGCGATGGCGATCTGGCGAGCGACGGCCTTGCCGCTTCGACAGACGGCCGCGTCGCCGCAGTCCGATGCCGCAAGGGTATAGGCGAGGTTGAAGGTCAGCGTCAGGCGGCAGGGCGCGCCCCAGGCCGAGCCCGTCCATGGCCAGAGGCGAAACACCGAGCGCTCCAGTTCAGGGGCGATGGCGTCATGGACGAGCAGCACCGGGCGACCTTCAACAGTGGCGAGACTGGCCTGGGTCCGCCAACACGCCTCGCCGACGCCCTTGGGCGCGGTTAGCTGGTGGGCCGATGCGCCGGGCCGACCCCTGGCCAGCGCCAGAGTCTGACACTCAAGCGTCCCCTGGAACGTCGACAGGGCGTAGACGTCTGTCCCGGCCAGATGGCCGACATAGATCTGGGCGGAGCCCCCGCCCATGGCCTTGGTCACCCATGATTTCCCGGCCAGGCTGCGTTCGAACGGCGGCGCCTTGTCGGTCGGCCACGGATCGGCGATCCGCAGCATTGGCGCCAGCGCCCTTTCGCCCTGCGCCCAGGCGGCGGCCGGACGGGAGCGGGCCAAGGCGGCCAGCGGCTCGCAGGGATTGGCCGCCGCGCTCGTGGCCATGCCGAGGGTCAGGGCGACCAAGGTCCACGAACGGCTCATCTCGATCTCCGCAGTCGTAAAGTCCTACCGTGCCGGGTCGTAGGTCTCGACGAAGTCTACCGCCGCCTTCAGCATAGAGATGCGGGTGGCGCCACGCGACAGCCAATGGTCCTCCCCGGCCATCACCTGCACCTGGTAGGGCTTTCCAGCCTTCTTCAGGGCCGCGATCATCTCCAGGCTCTGCATCGGCGGCACGACGGTGTCGTCCTTGCCGTACATGATCAGCACCGGGGCGTCGGCCCTGGCCGCCAGCCTGGCCGGCGAAACCTCGTCTAGGGAGCCGCCGTTCGGGCCATCGGCGCCCATGAACCGACGCCAGTAGCGGGTGACGTCCGTCTGTTTCCAGCCCGCGGCCCGGTAGTCCGCGCGCAGCATCATGGGCAGGTCGGTCACGCCGCCCCATGACACCGCGCAGCGATATAGACCCTGCTGGACAGTCACGCCGGCCAGGGCTGCATAGCCGCCGTAGCTGCCGCCAACGATGCAGGCGCGCTTGGCGTCGATGATTCCGCGCCGGGCCAGTTCGGCGACCCCGTCGGAAATGTCGGTCTGCATCTTTCGGCCCCACTGGCCATAGCCGGCGCTGAGGTAGGCCTGGCCGTAGCCCTCCGATCCCCGATAGTTGGGCTGGAATACCGCGTAGCCACGGACGGCGAAGGCCTGGGCCCACCAATCAAAATGCGGATAGTCGCGGATCTGCGGACCCCCGTGCGGCAGGACCACGAGCGGCAGGGCCTTGGCGTCACGGCCGGGCGGAAGCGTGAGAACGCCATGCAACGCCATGCCATCGCTCGCCTTCCAATCGACGACCGAGATGGCGCCGACAGCCTCGGGCGGCACATCGGGGTAGGCCTGGCCAACCCTGGCGACTGCGCCATTGGCGGCGTCAACGCGCCAATAGGTTCCTGAATCCGCGCTCCCCTCGGTCTTGACGATGAAGGTGGAGAAATCATCGCTTTGCGAGACGAGGTCGGCGACACCGCTTTTCACCGCCGCCAGCGCCTTGAGCCAGCGCGCCTCGATCGCCGGGTCGAAAAATTGGGTATCCAAGGTGTCTCCAGCCTTGGTCACGCCGATCCAGCGGTTCGTCCGCCGGTCGAGGATGAAGTCGTCTATCCGGGCGCCCTGCGGTACATCGACGGCCCCCGATCCATCGGGACGAACCTCCTGGACCAGCTCCTCGCCGCTGGTCGGCTCGGCGACCAGCAGGCTCGCTCCGTCGCGACCGAACCCCAGCAGCCGGGGCGCGCCAAACTCGGCCTTACCCTTGGCGACAACCCTGCCGCGGGCCTCGACCCGCCATTCGCCGCTATGGACATCGTCAATGACCGTCGCAGCAACCGATTCTGTGGTTGGATCGATCAGCCATGCCTGGTCGGCCAAGGCGTTGGCGGCCACGAAGGTCCGCTCGCCGGTGTCGAGGTCAACCCGAAACAGATTGGGATAGCCGATGCCCTTGTAGCGGACGGCGTTGCGCTGAAGGCCGGAGAAATAGCCATAGGCGTGGCCTGCCTCGGCGGCGAACCCGAATTCGCCAAACACCAGCGGTAACACCTGGGTCTGATTGTTGAACACCACATAGAGGTGGCGCCTCGGCACATCGAGGGCGACGACCTGCAGGAATTCGCCGGCGTCATTGGAGAAGCCGTTCATCCGCATGGTCACCGAGGCCGACAGCGCCACGTGATCATCGTCGGCCCAGTCGAGGCCGCGCACCTTGATATCGGCAAAGTCGACCTCGTGCAGCATCTGGCCATTGGCGCCGATGACGTGCAGCTTGCGGTCCGACCCAGCCACGGTGACGTAGGCGACCTTGTCGCCGATTGGCGAGACCCGCATCATTTCGACGGCTGGCAGGGCGCCATAGGCCTCGATCGGCGGCGGCGCGGCGGCGGCCGGATTTACAACCATCGTAAGTGCGATGGCGCTGAACAAAGCTGGTCCCGCGCCGAGCCGTTTCATGGTCTGGCCCCCGAGCCCCTCATATCTGCCTCTGGCGCCCCGCCCAGTACGGCGCGCGCACCTTGCCGCGTTGGATCTTGCCGGCCTCGCTGCGCGGCAAGGCGGTGACGAAGTCGACGCTCCTGGGCGCCTTGTATCCGGCCAGGCCGCGACGGGCGAAAGCGACGATTTCGTCGGCCAGAGCCTCGGCCGGCGCATGGCCGGGGCGCAACAGCACCACGGTTTTCACCGCCTCGCCCCATTCGGGATCGGGAACCCCGACGGTGCAGCAGTCCTCGACCGCCGGATGCTTGATGATCTCGTTGTCGATCTCCTGCGGATAGATGTTGACGCCGCCCGAGATGATGCATTCGGCCGTCCGGCCGGTCAGGAACAGATAGTCGTCGTCGTCGAGATAGCCGACGTCGCCGAGGGTGAAATAGCCATCCCGATGCGCCCCGGCTGTCTTGGCCGGATCCTTGAAATATTCGAACGGCGCGACCGGCGAAATCTGGAAGTACAGCATCCCCGGTCGCCCGGGCTCGCTGATCAGGTTCCCATCCTCGTCATGGATGCGCAGAGCCGTGGGATCGGGCAAGCGGCCCACCGTTCCGGGGCGGCGCAGCCACTCCTCCGAGCTGACCAGAAACCCGGCCCCGCCTTCCGAGCCGGCGTAATATTCGTGGAGCACCGGCCCCAGCCAATCGATCATCGCCTTCTTGACCTCCGGTGGGCATGGCGCGGCCCCGTGAACGAGATAGCGCAGGCTGGAAAGGTCGTAGCGTTTGCGCACCGCCTCCGGCAGCGCCAGCAGGCGCTGGAACATGATCGGCACCATATGGCAGCGAGTCACCCGATGGCGCTCGATCGCCGCCAGCACCGCCTCGGCGTCCCACTTGTCGAGCATGATCAAGGGATTGCCCTGGGCCAAGGCGGCGCGGACATCGAAAGCCAGCGGTGCGGCGTGATAGGCCGGCCCGACGCACAGTTGCACGTCGTCCGGGGCGCCGGGACCGGGGGTCAGGACCGTGGTCGCGGCCCGGCGATAGACGCCCTTGGGCCGGCCGGTGGTGCCGGAGGTGTACATCATCACCCCGCCGGCGACCGGGACCTCGATATCGGCGCCATCCTCCTTGGCCATCAGCCCGGCATAGGAGGCGATGTCATCGGTCGCCGGACCAATAGGTACCCGCGCCGTCAGGTGCGGTGAGGCGATGTCGATCGAGAAACGATCTTCGGCGAACAGGGCCTTGGCTTCGCAGTCGCCGACGATATAGGCGACCTCGGCGGCGTTCAGATGCCAGTTGACCGGCGTCAGGCGATAGCCGCCGCGCAGGGCGGCGCTGAGCACTTCCACGAACTCGGCCCGATTGGAGCAGAGCAGGGCGACGCCATCGCCCGGTCCGATC
>DATBOH010000236.1:0-13885 GCA_036553915.1 Caulobacteraceae bacterium
AAGGCGGCGCGGATCTTGCGCCCCTCCTCGGTGCGGATCGGAATGTTCTGGAGATTGGGATCGGACGACGACAGCCGCCCGGTGGTCGTCGAGGCCAGGGCGAAGGAGGTGTGCACCCGGCCGGTGCGCCCATGCACCGCCTGGACCAGGGCGTCGGCATAGGTGCCCTTGAGCTTGGCGAGCTGGCGCCAGTCCAGCAGCACCCGCGGCAGGGCGTGCCCCTGGCCGGCCAGGTCGTCGAGCACAGCCGCGTCGGTGCTCCAGACGCCCGTAGCTGTTCGCTTGCCGCCCGCCAGGCCGAGCTCGCTGAACAGCACGTCGCCGATCTGCTTGGGGCTGCCGAGATTGAACGGCCGGCCGGCCAGTTTCTGGGCCTCCGCCTCGAGCTCGGCCATGCGCAGGGAAAATTCGTGTGAAAGCTGGCGCAGCCGCTCAGGATCGATGCGGACGCCGTGACATTCCATCTCCGCCAGCACCGCCGGCATCGGCCTTTCGAGGGTCTCATAGACAGTCAACAGACCCTCGCGCGGCAAGCGCCCGCGCAGTCTTTCGTAGAGACGAAGCGTGACGTCGGCGTCCTCGGCGGCGTAGCAGGTGGCCGGACCGAGCGGCACGTGCTTGAAGCTTTTTTGCGCCTTGCCGACCCCGGCCACGGCCTTGAACGGGATAGGCCGGTGCCCGAGCCATAGCTCGGACAGCTCATCCATGCCGTGGTTGTGCAAGCCGGCCTCCAGCACGTAGGAGATCAGCATCGTGTCCTCGATCGGCGCCACCTTGACGCCGTAGCGCGACAGCACCGCCAGATCGTATTTGGCGTTCTGGCCCACCTTCAGCACCGCGGGATCCTCGAGCAACGGCTTGAGGATGGCGATCGCCGCCTCGAGCGGGATTTGCGCCAGATCCGCCGACTCCTCCAGCGCCAGGCCTTCGGCGTCCTCATGGCCAAGCGGGATGTAGCAGGCCTCGCCAGGGCTGAGCGCCAGGGAAACGCCGACCAGACGGGCGTTGGCCGACGACAGCGCGTCGGTCTCGGTGTCGAAGGCGACCACGCCTTTTTCGACGGCCCGGCTCACCCAGTCTTCGAGCGTCGTGGCGTCGCGCACGCAGACATAGGCGTTGACGTCGATCGCCGACAATTCGGCTGTTTCCCGAGCTTTCGGCGGCGGGGCCGCGCCGGCCTCTCCCAGGCGGCGGGCCAGGGTGCGGAACTCCATCGTCTCCAGGAAGGCCCCAAGGGTCGCTGGATCGGGTGCGGCGACCGCCAGATCGTCGACCGGCTGGGGTAGCGGCGTCTCGCAGTCGAGCTGCACCAACTGGCGAGACAGGCGAATCTGGTCGGCGAAGTCGATCAGGGTCTGACGGCGCTTGTCCTGTTTGATTTCGCCGGCCCGCTCCAGCAGGCTGTCGAGATCGCCGTATTCGGTGATCAGGGCCGAGGCGGTCTTCACGCCGATGCCTGGCGCGCCGGGCACATTGTCGACCGAGTCGCCGCACAGCGCCTGGACGTCGACGACCCTTTCGGGGGCCACCCCGAACTTGGCGAACACCGCCTCGCGGCCAAGGCGCTGGTTCTTCATGGTGTCGAGCATCGAGACCCGGTCGCCGATCAGCTGCATCAGGTCCTTGTCGGAAGAGACGATCACCACCTCGCCGCCGGCGTCGCGCACCTGGCAGCAATAGGCGGCGATGACATCGTCAGCCTCGTAGCCGGGCTGTTCGAGGCAGGCGACGCCGAACGCGCGAGTCGCCTCGCGCACCAGGGCGAACTGCGGAATGAGATCTTCCGGCGGCGGCGGCCGATGCGCCTTATAGGCGGCGTAAAGGTGATTGCGGAACGTCATCTCTGAGTGGTCGAAGACCACCGCCAGATGGGTCGGCGCATCGGGCGCGGCCCGCATATCAAGGAGCAGCTTCCACAACATGTTGCAAAATCCCTGAACGGCGCCGACAGGCAGACCGTCGGACTTGCGCGTCAGGGGCGGGAGCGCATGATAGGCGCGGAAGATGAATCCCGAACCGTCGACCAGGTAGAGGCGGACAGCGGGGCCGTCTTCGGTAAGCGGGCGGGGCGTATCGGGCAGGGACATGGGGAAGGGACAATAGGGCCCGGGTCCGGCGCGGTCACCAGCCGATCGCCAGGGTCCAAATTCGGCATGGGCCGGGAATGTGGGGGACGGCTGTGAGTCTGGTCTTGATGATGGCGGCCGCGGTCGTATCGGCGGCCCCCGCCGACACCGCGCTGAATATCCTGGGCGTCCCGGCTGCGCCGTTGCGGTTCGCGCAGACGCCCACCGCCGCCGAGTTCGCCACCGCCTATCCGCATGGCGCGGCCGCCGTCGGTCTGGGCGGCGAAGCTTGGCTGCATTGCAAGGTTGGCGACGGCGGGCGGTTGCAGGACTGCGACGTCAGTCGGGAGCGACCGCAAGGCGCCGGCTTTGGCCGCGCCGCCCTAAACCTGTCGCGCTTCTATCGCCTTGACCCGGCAAGCCCCGCGGCCAAGGCCGGGGTCATCGATGCGCCGGTCAGATTCGCGATCGCCGCCGACGACGACCGCGTGCTTGTTTCCGGTCCGTGGCTGGCCGCGCCAAGCTTCGCGCAGGTTGCGGCGGCCTATCCGGACATCGGCGGCGGCGTCACCGGCGAGGCGGCCCTGCACTGCGATCTCAATCACGACGGCTCGCTGTCGCAATGCAAGGCCAACTACCAACACCCGCCCGATCGCGACTTCGGCGACGCCGCCCTGAAGTTGTCGAAGATCTTCCGCCTGCGCGTCGGGGGCGAGATGGTGAAGAGCTTCCAGCCGATGTCGGTGAATGTGTTCATGCGGCTGCCGGCCCCATTTGGACCTCAGGGACAGGCGCGACCGCTGTCTGATCCCATCTGGCTGACCGGCCCCAACCTTACCGCTCAGTTCCCCGCCCTCGCCAAGGCCAAGGGCGTCGTCGCCGGAGTCGGACTGGTCGATTGCACGGTGGCCCCAGCCGGCGCCCTGACCGGCTGTCAGCCTGTAGGCCCTGGCGACCCTCCGGGGCTTGGTTTCTCCGAAGCGGCCGCCAAGACCGCCCAGGCGATGCGCATGAGCCCGTGGACCGCCGATGGCGGCCCGATCGACGGCGCGCACATCCGCCTGAGCCTAAGGCTTAGCGTCGCCGCCGATCCGGCAGACTAGCGACGTCAGACCGTCAGCGGCCCGGATGGTCCTGGCGCCGGGTGCGTTGCGGCGCGGCCCTGGCCGTGCCTCGGATGTGGTTGAATCCCGGCGCGGCGTCGCGACGGACGTGGGCGTTGTCGGCGCGCCGCCAGCGATCGTGGTCGCTCGACCGGTAGAAGAAGGCCCCGTTGTCGCCCCAATAGCCGTCGTAGATCGGCCCATAGTAGCCGTCGTAGTAGCCGTCGTAATAGGTGTCGGCCACCGGCCCGTAAAATCCGCCGCCGTAACCGTAGTCCATCCCGTAGGACCCGGCGCAGCCGGCCAGCAAAGCCGCGCTGACGCCGGCCAGCATCAGATGACGCATCCTCATCGCATGATCTCCTGATAGCGATCGTCGGCCATGGTAACGCTCGATCGGCGCCAAGGATGCATCCTCGGCCCTGGTCCGCTTCAGTGACCTGTCGGACCCTCATAGACGCCGGGCGCCAGGCGCTCGCTCTCCGGACGTTCATGGGCCTGATCGAGAACGAACCGGCGATCGCAATAGCCGCACTCGACAAAATCGCCCTCGCCCATTTCCAGCCATACCCTGGGATGACCGAGCGGGCCGCCGACCCCGTCGCACGCCACCCGTCGCGAACGCACGCTGACCACCTCCGGCTCTGGGGCGGGCGGAGGAACGATCGCGGGCTGATTCTCGCGGCCCGTAGTCATGCTTGAGCTTTCCTGCAGCGGGGCGATGGCGTCGCCGCGACGAGGGTCCTAAGTAGGAGGCGACGGCTTGCGGCGTCAATCGAGGGAGCGTGCATGAGCTTGCCGGACTTCGCCATCGAGGCGCGCGGCCTCGCCAAGACCTATCCGGCGACGCGGGCGACACCGGCCGTCCAGGCGCTCAAGGGCATCGACCTGGCGATCCCGCGCGGGTCGATCTTCGGCCTCTTGGGACCAAACGGGGCCGGCAAGTCGACGTTCATCAACATCCTCTCGGGCATGACCAACAAGACGTCCGGCAAGGTCTCCATCTGGGATCGCGACATCGACGCGCGGCCGCGCGACGCCCGCGCCGCCATCGGGGTGGTGCCGCAAGAGATCGCCGCCGACCCGTTCTTCACCCCGCGCGAGGGTCTCGATGTCCAGGCCGGACTCTATGGCGTGCCCAAGGCCGAGCGGCGGACGGCCGAGCTGCTGGCCGCGGTCGGCCTCTCAGACAAGGCCGGCGCCTATGTGCGCCAGCTCTCCGGCGGCATGAAGCGGCGGCTGATGGTCGCCAAGGCGATGGTTCACAATCCGCCGGTGCTGGTGCTCGACGAGCCGACCGCGGGGGTCGACGTCGAGCTGCGCCGCCAACTCTGGGCCTATGTGGTCGAGCTCAACCGCCAGGGCGTCACTATCGTCCTCACCACCCACTATCTGGAAGAGGCGGAGGAGCTTTGCGACACCATCGCCATCGTCAATCACGGCCTGGTGGTGGCCTGCGAACCCAAGCGTCAGTTGCTGCGCCGGATTGACCGCCGCACCGTCGTCGTGACCCCAGAGACGCCGCTGGCCGCGGCGCCGGCCCTGCCGCCCTTCGACGTCCGGTTGCGGGCGGGCGGCGACCTCGCTGTCAGCTTCAAGACCGCCGAGGGCGGCGTCGAACAGGCTATCGCCGCGGTGCGCGCCGCCGGGATTGCGATCAAGGACCTGCGAACCGAGGAGCCGGACCTGGAGGACGTGTTCGTCTCGCTCACCTATGGCGCGGCGGCCTGAGGCCATGCGGGGGGTGACGATCGCGGCGGCGCTGCTGGGAGGCCTGCCCGGGGCCGCTCTGGCCAATGACACGAGCGCGGTTCTGAGTGGTGCTGGCCTCACGTTGACCGCTTCGCGCGACATTGTCATGCAAAGCGAGGATCTGCGGCTTTCGCCGTCAGAAGTTCGCGTCGCCTATGGGTTTCGCAACCGTTCCGCGCGCACCGTGGTGACGCAGGTCGCCTTCCCCCTGCCCGAGGTCGATGTCGGGGCGATGTCTGAGACCCCGCACCGGTTCCATTTCAACGGTCGCGACGGCGATGTGGTGGATTTCCAACTGACCGTCGATGGGCGCCCCACGGCGGCGGCGCTGGAGGCTCGCGCCTTCAACGACAAGGGCCGGGACATCACCGCGTCCCTGGCCCGCTATCGGGTGCCGCTGATCGGGCGGCGATCCGATGCTGAGATCGAGGCGGCGCTCGGTCGGCTTTCGCCGGCGGCGGTCAAGGCGCTGGCCGCCATCGGCGCGGTCTATGCCGACGAATGGGCCTCGCATTCGGACATCAAACATCCCGGCTGGAAGGTGCGGGCGACCTATCATTGGCGACAGAGCTTCCCGGCCGGCGCCGAGGTTCGGATCGCGCACCGCTATCGGCCGGTGCTGGGTGGCGTCAACTTCGATAGCGCGGCCGATCTCGCCAGATCCGGCGCGCCGCGCGAGGAAGGGACGTGGACGGATGAAAAGCGCGGCTGGTGCCTGTCGCCAGCGCTCCTGACGAGCGTGAAAACGAAAGGCCCCGTTCGGCTGCAGTGGCTGGAATATGTGCTCAGGACCGGCGCCAATTGGGCTGGCCCAATCAGCCGTTTCCATCTCGAGATCACCCCGCCGGCAGGCGGCTTGGCGGCTAGTTGCGCGATCGCCGGCCTGAGGCTCGAACGCCGCGGTGGAGCGCTGGTCGCCGATCAATTGGCCTTCACGCCCCGCGGCGACATCGCGGCGGCTTTCCTCGCCCGGGCCCCATAGCCGGAGCCAGGGGCGAGCAGCGGCCGACCGATCAGATAGTCAGGCGGCCAGCGCCCGACGACGCATCCGCAGAGCGCCACCGGCCATCCCGAAGCCGCCCAGCATCAACGCCCAGGCGGCGGGTTCCGGAACCGGGTCGAGGCGGTATTCGAAGCCTGCCGGATACCCGGGTCCACCGTCGGCTGACGCCAGGTCGACGATCGACAGCGTCAGGGTGAGCGGCGCCGCATTCGGATCGGTGAAGGTGATCTGCAAATGCGACAGGGCTGGATTGGCCCAGTCCAGATCCTGACCCGAACCGGTCGGCGTCCAATAGGTTGGGAGCAGACCGAGGGTAGAGGTGTAGCTCGCGAAACCGTCGACGGTCACCCGATAGCTGTCGCCCGGCACACAGCAGTCGGAAAGCGAAAATACATCGATCTGCCCGTGATCGATGGTCAGGGTGATCGTCGAATTGGCGGACGGCGTGTTCTGGCTGTTCGCGGTGTCATTGACCCAGCCGCTGCCGGCCGTGAGCACGGTCCCCGCTTGGACGGACCCGCACAGAGCTATTGAGCCCAGGAGGGCGGCGAAAAACTTAGCGTTCATAGCGGCGTACCTCGCTAGACCCTGGTTCGGGCCCTGGCAAAATGACCGTTGGATCGTTGGCGGTCAAGTACTTTGACGCATTTTCGCTCGATTTGCGCACTGATTTGAACATAATCGTGACCCGAGCTATTTCCTGAAGTGCGCATGAATGCGTTGCGCCAGCGGAGCGCTGACGCCCGCGACCCGCTCCAGATCCTCAATCGAGGCGCGCGAAACACCACGAGCTGAACCGAAGGCGTGCAGCAGGGCGCGCTTGCGGCCTGGGCCGACGCCATCGATCTCATCGAGCGGATTGCGGCGCATCTCGCCGGCCCGCCGCGTGCGATGGGCGCCGATGGCGAAGCGGTGGGCCTCGTCGCGCAGCCGCTGCAGATAATAGAGCACCGGGCTCTTGGGCTCGAGCAGGAACGGCGGCTTGCCCGGCAGAAAGAAGCGCTCGAGCCCGGCGTCCCGATCGGGCCCCTTGGCGACGCCGACCACGGCGATGTCGTCGACGCCGAGATCGGCCATGACCTCCAGCGCCGCGTCGAGCTGGCCGGCCCCGCCGTCGACCAAGACCAGGTCCGGGCGGGGCGGATTTTCGCCGGCCTCCTCCTCCTTGGCCAGGCGCGCGAAGCGCCGGCGCAGAACCTCGCGCATCATGCCGTAGTCGTCTCCCGGCGTCAGGTCGGCGCTGCGGATATTGAATTTGCGATACTGGCTTTTCTGGAAGCCGTCCGGCCCGGCGACGATCATCCCTCCGACGGCGTTTGTCCCCATGATGTGGGAGTTGTCGTAGACCTCGATCCGTTCGGGCTGGCTCTCCAGGCCGAAGGCATCGCAGACGCCGGTCAGCAGCCGCGATTGGCTGGCGCTCTCGGCCAGCTTGCGCCCGAGCGCCTCTTTGGCGTTGAGGAGCGCGTGATCGACCAGGCCGCGCTTTTCGCCGCGTTGTGGCCGCGCGATCTCGACCTTGCGCACCGCCTTCTGGCTGAAAGCCTCGGAAAGCAACGCCGCCTCATCCGGCTCGATGTTGACCAGGATCAGCCGCGGAATCGGCCGGTCTTCATAGAACTGGCCGAGGAAGGCGGCCATGATCGCCCCGCCCTCGTCGCTGCGGTCGACGCGTGGGAAATAGGCGCGATTGCCCCAGTTCTGGCCGGCGCGGAAGAAGAACACCTGGACACAGGCGGCGTCACCCTCGGCGTGCAGCGCAAAGACATCGGCCTCGCTCACCGTCTGCGGATTGACCTGGGTCTCCTGAGCCACCGAAGACAGGGCCCGGATCCGGTCGCGCAGACGGGCGGCGCGCTCGAACTCAAGGGCGTCGGAGGCGGCCTGCATCTCGGCGCTCATCCGCCCCATCACCGCCCGGCTGCGGCCAGCCAGGAAGGCCTCGGCTTCGCCCACCAAAGCGCCATAGTCCTCAAGCCCGATCAGTCCCACGCACGGGGCCGAGCAGCGGCGGATCTGGTGCAGCAGGCACGGACGGGTGCGGCTCTCGTAGACGCTGTCGGAGCAGGAGCGCAGCAGGAACGCCTTCTGCAGGGTGTTGAGGGTGCGGTTGACCGCCCAGGCGCTGGCGAAGGGGCCGAAATATTCCCCTTTGATGGTGTGGGCGCCCCGATGTTTGCGCAGCTGGGCCGCCGGATGCTCGCGGCGGATGACGATTTCGGGAAAGCTCTTGTCATCCCGCAGCAGCACGTTGAAGCGCGGCTTGAGCTGCTTGATGAGATTGATCTCGAGCAGCAGGGCGTCGGCCTCGGTGTGGGTGGTGGTGAACTCCATCGACCGGGTGAGCGAGACCATCAGGGCGATCCGCTGCGTGTGGAAGCGGCCCTGGGCGTACTGGATGACGCGCTTCTTCAGGCTGCGCGCCTTGCCGACGTAGAGCGCCTCGCCGGCTTCGCCGAACATCCGATAGACGCCCGGCGTGTCGGGCAGTCGACGCACCTCGTCCTTGATCAGGGCGGCGCCAATCCGGGCCGATTCATCGCTCATGCCGCCCCTATAGTCGCGCCATCGCGCCTTTCCTCCTAGTTGGCGAGGAAGGCGTCGAGAGCGGCGGCGAAAGCGGCCGGCTGGTCGAGCATGATGAAGTGGCGGCTGCTGTCGACCCGCTCCAGCTTGACGGTGGAAGCGGCGGCGAACGCGGCGTGATAAAAGCCATCCATCGCCCCGGCCGGCATGCCGGCGGCCAGGTTGTCCGGATACAGCAGCGTGATCGGCGTCTTCACCGCGCCAAGACCGGCGCGCAAGTCCGTTTCCATATCGTCGGCCAGGGCGTTGGAGACGACCTTGGTATCGCTCGCCTTGCCCCAGGCGAGCACCATGGCGCGGTCGGCCGGGCCGCTGACCATGTTGTCGATCATCTGTGAGCGGGCCGCTTCCGGCATCGGGGGCGAGACGCGCATGGCTTCGCCGGCGGCCTTGGCCTGGTCCGCGGTCACGTTTGGCGAGATGAACACCTGGGCCACCCACGGCAGGGCGTCGACCACCAGCGCCTTTCTGAGGTCCTGCGGCCGGTTTTCCGCCAACCACAGGGTCATCGTGCCGCCGAGCGAATGTCCGATGACCGTCGCCGGGGCGAGGTGCTGAGCGACGATATAGGCGTCGATGGCCTCGGCGGTCGGGACCAACACCGGTCCCTCGGCATTGGCGCGCGCCGGTTCGCCGGCGAATCCGGCCACCTGAATGAGGTGCAGGCGATAGTGGCCCTTCAGCCGCTCAGCGGTCGCCTTCCAGGTTTCACGCGATGAAGCGAGACCCGGAATAAAGACGAGGTCGGGGCCCTTGCCGACGATCTCGTCGCTGAAGCGCGGCGTCACCACGGTGTGACTGTCGGCGAACAGTGGCGCGGCGACCGCGCTCGCCGCGGCGAGCGACAGGGCGGCGGCAAGCAGGGTAAGGGCGGTTTTCATGGCTGGGATCCTCGATGAAAAAGGGGTGCAATGGCAGCCAGCCGCGTCACGTGATCGCGTCATGTGATCGCGTCATGTGATCGCGTCATGTGATTCTGGCCTCGGCGACAAGCCGCTGCATGGCCGCCAAATAGCCGATGAAGGCCTCCCGGCCAGCCGGCGTCAGACGCACGCGGGTCATCGACTTACGGTCCACGAAACTCTTGGCGATGGCGATGTAGCCCGCCTCTTCGAGCTTGCGCAGATGCACCGAAAGATTGCCATCGCTGGCGTTGAGGCGCGTCTTGAGAGCGTTGAAATCACTGTCCTCGTGGCCGACCAGCCAGGCCATGACGCCCAGCCGCACGCGGCCGTGGATGGTCTCGTCGATGCCGGCGATGTCGAAATCGTCCATGGCTGGCGCTCACTGCGCCGGGCGCGATTGCCGAATAAGCGCCAGGCCCGGCAGTATGGCGACGGCGACCAGGGCCAGGGCATAGATCAGATAGACGGCGGGTCCGGCGCAGAACACGGCGACGAGCGCCGCCGAAGCATAGGAGCCGACGGCGGCGGCCCACACCCAGGACTTGCCCGCGGCGCTGGCGGCCACCGTCCAGCACAAGCCATAGACGCATAGAATCATCGCCGGAATGAGCATCGCTGGCGCGTCGCTGCCGGTGCGCCAGGCGGCGATCAAGGCGCAGGCGATCAGCGCGAAAATGGTGTAGCCGGCCCCGGTCCAGGCTGCCGACAGGGTGCGATTGGCGCGGCCCGCCGATTTGTGCGGCGCTAGTCGCCGCAGGATCACCGCCAGCTCGACCATGAAGATGACGAAAGATGCGCCCCACAAGGCGAGCGATGTCCAGGGTCCGAAGTTCGGGGCCCGATGCGTCCAGACCGCCCACTCCGCCAGGCTGGCGATCCCGAACGTCAGGCCGGCGGCCACCAGGATCGACCCGCCGATGACCGTCGCCGGGCGGCCTTCCTCGGCGAGCGATTTGAGAAACCCGATGTCTCGCTCCAGGGCGGTGAGTTGGTCGTTCATGGCGCGCCTCCGTGATCAGGAGCCAACCATAACGCCAAGCGCTTTGCGTTGTAAAGTGCTTTATTGCGCCTAGAGCCGCTCCTCGCCGCTTTGGATACGGCCGAACGTATGCGGCGACAGCCTGACGTAACCCAGGGCGCGGTCGTGCAGCCACAGCCGGCCGCCGCACGCCGCAGGATCGAACCCGGCGGCGGCCAGCGCCTGCTTGCGGGTCTTGAACGTACCCGTGAGTTCCAGGCCGTCGACCTCGCGCAGGAAAAGCGGCTGGGCGTAGGGCGGCAAGGCCCGGTCGAGCGCCTGGGCGAGCAGATCCAGGTCGAGGCCGGGCGCGGCGACGATGGCCGCCATGCCCGCCCGGCCGTCGTGGTGCGGAACCTTGACGCCATAGACGGCGGCGGCGCTGACGCCGGGAACCTGGGCCAGCACCCGCTCGACTTCGCTGGCCGAAACATTCTCACCTTTCCAGCGGAAGGTGTCGCCGACCCGGTCGACGAAATAGAAATAGCCGTGGCGGTCGCGGCGCATCAGATCGCCGGTCTGGAACCAGGCGTCGCCCGAGCGGAAAGCGTTGCGCAGCAGCTTCTGCTCGCTGGCGGCGGCATCGACATAGCCGCTGTAGGCGGACCGCGCCTGGTCATGGACCTGGCCCAGGCATTCGCCGACCTCGCCGGCGCGGGCGCGGACGCACCGGCCACGGCGGTTGCGGACCGGCCGATCGGTCTCGGCGTCGAAGCGGACCACCGCGACGTTGAACAGCGGCGCCAGATAGAATGGAATTCGGCCGCAGGCGCCCTCGCCGCCATCGAAATTGAACAGCGACACATTGCCCTCGGTCGAGCCATAGAATTCCAGGATCCGTTCGATGCCGAAGCGCTGGCGCATCTGCGGCCAGATGTCCTCCGACAGGCCGTTGCCGAACGCCAGCCGCACCGACCCAGCGCGCTCGGCAGGGCTGCTCGGCTGGGCTATCAGATAGCGGCACATCTCGCCGACATAGACGAACATGCTGGCCTTCTCGGCGGCGATGTCGGCCCAGAAGTGGCTGGCCGAGAATCCTCGCCGAAGCAGAATGGCCGCCCCGTTGAGTAGCGCCGCGCCGGCCGCGCATAGGCCGCCGGTGGCGTGATAGAGCGGCAGCGTTACATAGACCCGGTCGGTCGGCTTGGCGTTCGTGGCCCCCGCGAACCCGCGCATATAGAGCTGAGCCCGCACGTGGTTGATCGGCGCCGCCTTGGGCAGGCCGGTGGTGCCGCTGGTGAAGATCAACAGCGCCGTGTCGCGGGCGGTCATGCCGGCCCGGGCCGTCGCCGGCGGCCGCCTGGCCGAGGGGTCGAGGCCGGCAAGTTCGGTGTCGATCTCGACCGCCGCCATCCCTTCCGGCGCGGCGGCGGCGAAGGCGGCGCGGGTGCTGGCGTCCACGAAGCACAGCCGGGCCTGCGAGAGCTCCAGGCAATGACGCAGCGCCTCGCCGGTGAGTTGATAATTGATCAGCGCCGCGACCACGCCGCGCTTGGCCAGCCCTAGCCATAGCGGCAGATATTCCAGGCGATTGGGCAGCAGGATAGCGACGCTCTGACCGCGTTCCAGCCCGCGAGCTCCGGCCCAGGCGCAGAAACGATCCGCCAGGCTGTCGAACTGTCGATAGGTGAGCTCGGCGCCCTCAAAACGGATCGCCAGGCGGTCCGCCCAGCGATCGACCGCGGCCTCGACATCGTCGACCAGCAGATTGGTCGAGGCCGGTTCGATCGAGCGCACCCGCAGCAAGGTGCGGATCAGCCCCGTGAGATAGCGGGCCTCGCGCCACACCGCCTGCAACCCTCCTCCCCGCTCCCGCGGCTTTGCGCTAGGTTTCGTCAGGCAAACGAAAGACCTGGCATGTCCTTGGAACTCTACGCGGCCTTTGTGGCCGCCACGGTTACGCTGATGTTGATACCAGGGCCGAACGTGGCGCTGATCACCGCCACAAGCATCGCCCAGGGATGGCGCAGCGGGCTGGCCGTGGTGGCGGGCGCCAGTTTCGCTCTTATTCCCCAGTTGGCAATGGCCGTGTTCGGAATGAATGGCCTGCTGGCCCTGGCCGGCCAGGGATTGGCCTGGCTGCGCCTGTTGGGGGCCGCCTATCTGGTCTGGCTGGGCCTCCGCGCCTGGGGGTCGCGACCGGCGGACGAGGCCGCGCCGGCGCCCGGCCGCTCGGCCGGCGTGGCGTTTCGCCGCGGTTTTCTGGTTTCGATCACCAACCCCAAGACCCTGCTTTTCTATGGCGCCTTTTTCCCGCAGTTCGTCACCGCCGATCATCCCGCCCGGCAGCTCTGGCTGATGGCCGCGACCTGCCTGGTCCTGACCCTGGCCATCGACAGCGGCTGGGCTCTGCTGGCCGCCAGGCTTTCGCCGTTCCTGCGCCGCCACGGGCGCTGGCGGGCGCGACTGACCGGAGGGGTTCTGATCGGCGCCGGGGCCGGCATGGCCCTGGCCCGGGTCGGTCGATGAAGGCCCCCGGCATCGCTCGCGGACGCTGCGCCTGCGGGGCCGTCGAGGTCGAGATCGGCGTGCCGGCGCGCTGGGCCTGGCACGATCATTCGCCGGCCAGCCGCCGGGCGCACGGAGCCGCCTATGCGACCTATGTCGGGGCCTATCGCAGCCGCTTTCGCTTCGTCAGCGGCGAAGCGCTGGTCAGCCGCTATGAAGAGCCGGCGAGCGGCGCGGTGCGCAGCTTCTGCAGCCGCTGCGGCGCCCCGGTCGCCTACCAGCGCAAGCGGGCCCCGGAGATGATCAACCTGCCCCGGGCCCTGTTCGAGAGCGGCGTCGGGCGCGAGCCGCGCTATCACATCGCCCTCCATGAGAGCCCCGAATGGGCCTATGACGGCGGAGCCCTGGCCCCGCTCAAGGGCTATCCAGGCGTGGTCTGGCAGCGGCCGCGCAAGAAAAAGCGTCTGAGCCTGAGCGAGCTTCCGTAACCCCGGCGCCGCCTATCGCCTGTCCCGCCTGGCCCTGACCACGGCGGCGTCGAGGGCCTGGAGAAAGCGTGACCGGTCGGCGGGGCCGAAAGCCTTTGGTCCGCCGGTGATCTCCCCAAACGAGCGCAGGTGTTCGCCGATGGCGCGGGAGGCCAGCGCCGCGCCGATGTTGTCGGCGGTGAATGCTCGGCCGGTCGGATTGAGCGCCTGGGCGCCCGCCGCCAGCACGCGCTGGGCCAGGGGGATGTCGGCGGTGATCACCACATCCGCCGGACCGGCGCGCTCGGCGATCCAGTCGTCGGCCACGTCCGGGCCCTCGTCCACCACCACGGCGGTGACGCGCGGATCGGCCGGGGTTCGGATCCAGCTGTTGGCGACCACGAAGACCGGCAGGCCGAGGCGCTCAGCGACGCGATAGACTTCATCCTTCACCGGGCAGGCGTCGGCGTCGATATAAAGAGCGGTCATGGCGTGATCATAGGGCGCGAGCCGACTTTTCACTCAGCCGCTAAAGGC
>DATBOH010000249.1:0-5413 GCA_036553915.1 Caulobacteraceae bacterium
GGCGCATCGGAAATCGCCGCCAGCAATTCGTGTGAGAACTCGCGCCCTAGAACGGCGGCAAACTGGGCCGTTTGCTTGCCGGCGCCGGCCTGGTCGAGGCGAGCGGCCAGGGAGTCCAAGAGCGTCGCCGGGATTCCCCCTTTCGCCGGTCCGCTCCCCGACATCAGCCGCGTAAGCTCCTCGGCGAACAGCGGCACGCCATCGGTGCGCTGGATCACCGTATCAACAACATCGTCCGGGAGACCCTGGGCTACTTCGGCGACCAGCACCCTGGTCTGGCGCGCCGTCAGGCGATTGAGAACCATGACGCTGTGATGCCCCCGCGGCGCCCACGGCGAGCGGAAGTCGGGCCTAGCCGTGCACAGCAACATCAAGGGTGCGGTCGCGATTTGATCGGCAAGCATTCCGATCAGTTCCAAGGTCGACGGGTCGATCCAGTGCAAATCTTCGATGGCCAGGACGACCGGCTGCGATCGGGTGGCCCCAAGCACCCAATTCATCAGCGCCGCCATTAGACGTCGACGCTTTTCATCAGCCGGCAGGACGGGCGGAGCCAGGTCATCTTTCAACGGCAGGTTGAGCATCTCGGCCACCAGAGCCAGGGGCTCGGCCTGGGGCATCCCGGCCCGAGCCAACGACTGGCTCAGTCTTTCCAAGCGCTCCTCATCGGTTTCATCGCCCAGCCAGCCCAAACCCTGGGCCAGCATATCGGAGACCGGATACAGGGCCGTATTGGCGAACAACGCGCCACCGCCGCATTCCACCCAGAGATGCGGTTCAGATCGAATCTGCTCGTGGAAAGCGTCGACGAGACGGCTCTTGCCGATACCGGCTTCGCCGGTGATCAGGATGAACTGTCCATCGCCGTCAAGCGTGCGGTCCCAGCGGCTCTTCAAGAGTCGGGTTTCGTCTTCGCGCCCAATGAACGGCGTGCGACCATGCCTGGCGAACCCTCGACCGTGGCCGCGAGACACCGTTGCAGCGCGGACCCGAAACAGCCCTCGACCTTCGCCGAGAGCTTGTTCGACCGCGAAAAGCCCGGAGACCAGGTCGTGCACCTCACCGGTGATCAGGACGTCCCCTGGAAGCGCGTCAGCTTGCACGGCGCGGGCCACGCCTGGCGCATCGCCGAACACCTCCGGCTCGCCGCTCGCCCCTGGCGATATGACCACCGTGCCGGCATGAATGCCGACGCGCGCCGCCAGCTTCCCCTCTAGCCCCAAGGAGCGCCCGTCCAACGCCTCCACCGCGCGGACAACCCCAAGCCCGCCCTGCACCGCCCGCTCTGCCGCATCCTCCTGAGCCGATGGGTAGCCAAACCACGCGACCATCTCCTCATCCGATTTGGCCAGGTAGCCACCCGCCTCGGCGATGGCCGCCATCGCCGCGCCGCGCCAGGCCCTGTCGACTCCCAGCCGCTCCTCGGGATCGAGGTCCGAGGCCACTTCAGACCCCGCCGCCAGGGCGCAGGATAGGACGGTCAGGTGCCGTCGCTCCTGGGTGGCGGATCGGCGCGATGCGCCAGGGCCAATCTCGCTTAGCGTGTTTCGACCGATCAGATCGGCGAGATTTGTGAGCACGCGCCGCCAAACGGGATGATCGCCTTCGCCGGCCCACCCTGAAAGGTCCGCACACTGAATTTGGTCGAAAGGCATGGGAAGCCGGGTCTTTTCGACCGCCACCTGCACGAGCTTGCGTTCGTGACGACCGCGGTTGGCTTCGGATCGCACCCATTCGGAGGCCGCGGCGTCCGGCGACCAGATAACCAGCACGGCGCGAGCCGCCTGGATCTGTTCTTCTATGACTTCGGAATAGGCGCGGTGGTTGGGCAGTTCGTGGTCGATCCAGACGTCATAGCCGTGCTCAGCCAGACTGGCCGCCAGGACCTTGGCCTTGGCTTCCGTCGATCGCGCGTAGGAGACGAAAACATCAGCCATCGACGCGTCTTATTCGTCCTCGTCCCGAAGCTTTAGCGAGAGCTTTCTATCGACGCCCTTGTCAAGGGGCGCCATCCTGAGCTGCGAGCCCGGCGCCGCAGCCGTCGGCATCGAGAAGATCGACCAGGGAGAGCATGGCGGCGCGCAAGTCCTCCGATAGACCTATAAGGGTGGCGATCGTCGGCGGCGGCTGCGCCGCGATCACGACCGCCTTTGAACTCACGCGGCCTGAACATCGCGGGCGATACGCCGTCACGGTCTATCAACAGGGCTGGCGGCTTGGGGGCAAGGGCGCTTCGGGTCGCGGACCCTCGGGAAGAATCGAGGAACATGGCCTACATGTCTGGCTCGGCTACTACGACAACGCCTTTCGGCTGCTGCGCCAATGCTATGCCGAACTGGAAGCCTGCGCCCCGGGGCGCTACGGCGGCTGGCGCGACGCGTTTCTGGCCGAATCCGATATCGGCCTTTTCGCACCGACTGACGCCGGCGGATGGCAGAATTGGGCGGCGCATTTTCCGCCGGCCCCCGGCTTTCCCGGCGATTCCGCGCCGCCCGGGGCCTTGGTCTCCCTGCGTCACTATCTAGCGCGGTCGCTAAGCCTGTTGAGGACCTTGATCCTCGATTGCGCCGTGGGACGCGACGCCGCCGCGAGGGTCCCTGCGACCGCAGAGGGCTTTGTGGCGATGTTCGCGGATCTGGCGCGAATGGGGGTTTTCGCCGGCGCGACAGTGCTGGCCGAGGCCTTGGCCGTGTTGGCCGCCGCTATCGAAGCGGCGCCGATCGACAGCGCCTGGACGAGCCTGGCGGAACAGACGTTCGCCGGGGTTCGCAGGTGGCTTGAGGATCGCCTGATCGCCCAAGACCGAATGCGTCATGTCTGGGAGGTTATCGATCTCAGTCTCGCCTACATCCTTGGAACAATTCGCTTTGGCTTGTTGACCAATCCACGCGGCCTGGATGCCATCGATGACTATGAGTGCCGCGATTGGCTGCGCCTAAACGGCGCCTCGGAACGGGCGCTGGCCTCCCCCTTTGTGCGCGGCCTCTACGATCTGGCCCTGGCCTACCAAGACGGGGATCCGGGCAAACCCAGCCTGTCCGCCGCGCAGGGGCTTCGGGCCACGCTGCGCCTGTTCTATGGGTACCGCGGCGCCATTTTCTGGCGAATGCGCGCCGGCATGGGCGATGTGGTGTTCGCGCCCTTTTATGAGCTTCTGCGTCGCCGAGGTGTCGGCTTTGAATTCTTTCACCGCCTGACGAACGTCGGCCTATCGTCCGTGGGCGAACCCTCGCATGTGAGGTCACTGACATTCGACCGTCAGGCCAAGGTCAAGGGGGGCGCCAAGTACCAACCTCTGATCACCGTTGCCGGCAAGCCGTGCTGGCCTTCGCAACCCGATTTCTCACAACTCGTCAACGGAGTTCAGCTCGCCGGCCAAGCGGTCGATTTCGAATCGCATTGGGATCGAACTCGCACCGACACAATCAAGCTCGAGGTGAGCCGCGACTTCGACTTCGTTGTCCTGGGCGTGAGCGTGGGGGCCATTCCCCATGTCTGCCCCGAAATTCTCGCGCGCGACCGGCGGTGGCGGTTGATGACGCGCAAGATCAAAACGGTCGCCACCCAGGCGTTTCAAATCTGGCTCAGGGAGGATTTGCAACAACTCGGCTGGCAGGGACCGCCCTATATCGTCGCCGGTTTCGTCAAGCCGTTCGACACCTGGTGCGACATGGCCCAGATCGTACCGGACGAGGGTTGGCGCGATCGGCCGGCGACCGCGGTGTATTTTTGTGGCGTGCTCCCCGAGCCCGGTCGGAACATTCCACGCGATGCGCGCTATCCCCATGTCGTCGCCGAACGGGTTCGTGAACAGGCGGTCGCCCATCTCAACGGGCCGGCCAAGATCCTCTGGCCGGGCATTTGCGATGCGAGCGGCAATTTCCGGACCGAACTGCTGGTGGGCTCAGCCGCCAATGCCGATCTCAATTCCGCGTTCGAAAGCCAATATTGGCGCGCCAACGTCAATCCTTCCGATCGCTATGTGCTCAGCGTTCCTGGCAGCGCCGCCTATCGCATTTCGCCACTCGATATGACCTATGACAACTTGACCATAGCCGGCGACTGGACCGACTGCGGTTTCAATGCTGGTTGTGTCGAAGCTGCGGTCATGTCTGGCCGCCTAGCCGCCCATGCCCTTTGCGGCTCACCACCTCTGGAGGAGATTACCGGTTATGATCATCCCTGATCGCAGCCTCCAGGAGGGCGCACGATGACCGACGCAGAGCGCAAACGACGATCGCCGCCAAAACGAATCGCGTCCATCCGCTCGCCGGCGCCGACCGCGGCGGCTCCGCTCCCGCCGACGCCCGAAGTCGCGGTCAGCGAAGCTGTCGCGCGGGTCATCAGGCTGGGCTACCAGGTCCTGGCTCAAAACCTCGAGGAAGGACGGGCCGCGGCCGAACAATTCAGGACCGGCGACTACAGCCTTCGCAACATGCCGGGCGACATCAACCAGATGGCCCAACGCTTCACTGGGCTGGGCCGGGAGCTGACCGCCACCGCTTTCGACATCGTCGATCGCCTGCTGCAGGACCCGGGAACCGCGGCCGCGCTGCAACGCTGGGCGGCGACGCAAACGACCTCCAGAACGTCGGCGGTGGCGCAAGCCCCCTCCGCGACGGCCAAGCCGTCAAACCCGCCACCATCCAAAGCGCCGGACAGGGTGACCGTGAATTGCCGGTTTACCGGCGGCGGCACGGCCCAACTCAAGGCGGCTCTGTTGCCGAAACCCTTGAGCGCGACGTTGCTGGCCTGCACGCCGCTGGCGGCTTCCGATTCAAAAGTCCCGGCGATCACCGGAGTGACCTTTGAGGCGGGTAGCGACAACTCTGGCGTGACCGCGGTAATCCCGTTGAGCAAAGACCAGCCCGCCGGACTTTATAGCGGCGCGATTCTGGACGCCGGCAGCGGCCTGGCGCTCGGATCGGTGACCATCCAGGTGCGGTGATGCAGGCGGCGACGGAGACGCCGGACCTGATCGCCGAGCGACTGGCTGAATATGGCGCGGCCACGCGCGCCGCTCTAGACACATGGCTACCGCAAAACCGAGCGCCATTTCTCGACGCGCTGATGGCCGACTATCCGCGCCGCGGCGGCAAGATGATGCGGCCCTGCCTTTGCATCGCCCATGCGCGGGCATTCGGCGGTACTCTCGCCGACGCGCTTCCGTGTGCAGCGGCCGTCGAGATCCTTCATAACGGCTTGCTGATCCACGACGACATCCAGGACGAAAGCGAACTTCGCCGTGGCGAGCCGACCTTGCACCGTCTGCACGGCATCCCGCTGGCCATCAACGCCGGTGACGCCCTGATGCTGGCCGCGCTCGCTCCGCTCTTCGAGAGCTTGCGGGGACTGGGAATCAGCGCCGGCGAAAAGATCCTTGCCGCTACCCAGACGATGGCCAGGGAAACAG
>DATBOH010000277.1:0-3579 GCA_036553915.1 Caulobacteraceae bacterium
GACATAAAGGAGTTGTGGGCCGGGCAGCAGGAGCTTGAGCGCCGCGCCCATGGCCCCGATATCGGCCCCGAGATTGATGGTGTTGGCGGCCACCAGCAAAGCGATCATGACGATCACCAGGGCCGGCGGATAGTGTTCGCGCAGGTTACCGGCGATGCCCCGCCCGGTCACCCGCCCGATGCGGGCGCTGATCTCCTGGATGGCGCACATCAGCGGCCAGCTGAACAGCAGCGTCCAGCCCAGTCCGTAACCGAATTGAGCCCCGGCTTGTGAATAAGTGGCGATGCCGCTGGGATCGTCGTCCGAGGCTCCGGTGATCAGGCCGGGTCCGAGAATCTGCAGGAAGTTGCGTTTCTGCCCGGGCGAATCGAGGGGCTGCTCGATCTCCGGCGGCGGATCCGGGGCCGGAGCTTTCGGCGTCTGCGACATCTAAGGCCTCCCGCGCGGGTCCCGAACGGCAACGTCCGTTGGCGTCATTCGATCCGGGAACGCGCCCAGTCATGCCTCGACCGAGGTTTCGCGGCGTGCCAGACCAGAGCCAGGCCACGCCTCAGCATCGTGAAATCCAGGCAGATAATGGTGGACGCGGCTGGGATTGAACCAGCGACCCCTACGATGTCAACGTAGTGCTCTCCCGCTGAGCTACGCGTCCGCACGCGGTCGGGCCGCCGGGCCTGAACCGGGAAGGCGCGGGTATATCGACGGGTCTCGTGTCAGGCAAGGGTTTGACCGGACCGCTGGCATGGCGAATATGGCGGCATGACCGCGATGGAGGCCACGGCCTGGCTGCGCGATCCCGAACCGCGAGAGAGCGGCTTCGAGATCCCGCCGCCCTACGCCATCGCGCATCCGGAGGGAGAGGCGACCCCTTTAGTGTTCGCCTCGCCGCATTCAGGGCGAATCTATCCGCGCGGCATGATGTCGGCTTCGCGGCTCGACGCCGAAGCCATTCGCCGTTCCGAGGACGTATGGGTCGATCGCCTGATCGATGCGGCGCCCAGGTATGGCGTCAGTCTCATCGAGGCGCGACTTGCCAGAGTGTTCCTGGATGTCAATCGCGAAGCCTGGGAGCTCGACCCGGGCATGTTTTCCGATGAACTCCCTCCCTATGCGCGCGGGCGTTCGCCGCGCGTGGCGGCGGGCCTGGGGGCCATCGCCCGCATCGTTTCCGAGGGCGAGGAGGTCTACGCTCGCAAGCTCACCTTCGCTGAGGCGCGCCAGAGGGTCGAGGCGGTCCACGCGCCCTACCACGCTGCTTTGCGCGGCCTGATCGAAAAGGCCCGGGAACGGCACGGCGTCGCCGTTCTGGTCGATTGGCATTCGATGCCGTCGGCGGCGGCCTGCTCCGGCTGCGATGTGGTGCTGGGCGACCGCTTTGGCGGCGCCTGCGCCCCGGGCGTGGCGCGAACCGTGGAGCGGGCTTTTGCCGAGCTTGGCTACCGCGTCACCCGCAACACGCCCTACGCTGGCGGCTACACCACCGAGCACTACGGCCGTCCGGCCCGCGGCGTGCATGCGCTGCAGATCGAGGTCAATCGCGCGCTCTATGTCGATGAGATATCGCTGGAGCTCAGCACTGGATTTCCGCGATTAAAGGCGAATCTGGAGGCGTTGTTCCGCATTCTGAGCGAGATCGACTGGCGACACGTCTGAGGACGAGCCGAAAGGCAAAAAAATGGCCGCGCACGCGGCGCGGCCAGTTCAATTAGGGAGGAAACGCCCAGGAAGGGCAGAGTCGTCAGCGACGCCTCATGAACGCGGTTTACTGTGCGGCGCACAACGGCGCAAGCGCAAACCTTGACCGTCGAGGTGAAATCCTGTTTCTCTCTGTTGCACGGAGCGCCCTCGGCTGAGCTCGGAGACGGATTGGCCGACAGCCGCGATGCCTTACGCTGCGTCGCACCCAACAATCGCTCGCCTCAAGGTGGCGGTGCGGCCCAAATTCGCCTATATGCGCCGGCTTCCCCGCCCCGGCCGTTAGAAATGTCCCTGCGCAACATCGCCATCATCGCTCACGTCGACCACGGCAAGACGACCCTTGTCGACCAGATGCTGGCGCAATCGGGCGTTTTCCGCGCCAATGAAAGCCACGCCGAGCGGGCCATGGACTCCAATGACCAGGAGCGCGAACGCGGCATCACCATCCTGGCCAAGGCGACCTCGGTGTTGTGGCACGGAGCCGCCGGGGAGACGCGCATCAACATCATCGACACGCCTGGCCACGCCGATTTCGGCGGCGAGGTGGAGCGGATCCTGGGCATGGTCGACGGCGCGTTGTTGCTGGTCGACGCCGAGGAAGGCGTCATGCCCCAGACCAAGTTCGTGCTCGGCAAGGCGCTCAAGCTGGGCCTCAAGCCTATCGTGGTGCTCAACAAGGTCGATCGCCCGCACGCCGATCCAGACCGGGTGCTGAACGACGCTTTCGATCTTTTCGCCGCCATCGGCGCTACCGACGAGCAGCTCGACTTCCCCCACCTCTACGCCAGCGGCAAGCAAGGCTGGGCCGTGGCCGACTTGGCCGACGAACACAAGGATCTTGCGCCCCTGTTCGACAAGATCGTCGAACACACGCCCGCGCCCGCCGCCGAGGCGCGCATCGACCAGCCGGCGCAACTCCTGGCGGTCTTGATCGAAGCGGATCCCTTTCTCGGCCGACTGCTCACCGGGCGGGTGGAATCGGGGCGGCTTGCGCCCGGCATGACCATCCGCGCCCTTTCGCGCGAAGGCGTCGAGGTGGAGCGCGGACGGGTCAGCAAACTCCTGGCCTTCCGGGGCCTCAAGCGTCAGCCGATCGAAGAAGCCCTGGCGGGCGATATCGTCGCCGTGGCCGGACTGACCAAGGCCACCGTGGCTGACACCCTGGGGGCCCTGGAGGCCGAAGGCGCCTTGCCGGCTCAGCCCATCGATCCGCCGACCATCGCCATCACCGTATCGGTCAACGACAGCCCGCTCGCCGGGCGCGACGGCGACAAGGTGCAGAGCCGGGTGATTCGCGAGCGCCTGCTGCGCGAGGCCGAGGCTAATGTCGCGGTCAAGGTGACGGAGACCAGCGAGAAGGACGCCTTCGAAGTCGCCGGCCGCGGAGAATTGCAGCTGGGCGTGCTGATCGAATCCATGCGCCGCGAGGGCTTCGAGGTTTCCATCAGCCGGCCCCGGGTGGTCTTTCAGACCGACCCGGAGAGCGGCGCGCGCCTCGAGCCGATCGAAGAGGTGGTCATTGACGTCGACGACGATTTCGCTGGCGTGGTCATCGAGAAGCTTTCGGCACGCAAGGCCGAGCTAAAGGACATGGGGCCCTCCGGCGCCGGCAAGACCCGGGTGACCTTCCTCGCCCCCTCGCGCGCGCTGATCGGCTACCAGGGCGAGTTTCTCACCGACACGCGCGGCTCGGGCGTACTCAACCGAGTATTCAGTCACTATGAGCCCTACAAGGGGGCCATTGGCGGGCGCCGCAACGGCGCCCTGATCTCCAATTCCGATGGCGAGACCGCCTCTTTCGCCCTGTGGAACCTTGAGGATCGCGGGACCATGTTCGTCGGGGCGGGCGAAAAGACCTACCAGGGCATGATCATCGGCGAG
>DATBOH010000124.1:0-6008 GCA_036553915.1 Caulobacteraceae bacterium
GCCGAACACATGGAGCATATGCCGGCCGAGCGCAGCTTCGTTAAGTCCAAACAGGCCGAACCAAACAAGGCCAAGGTCGTCGAAGCCCTGCGCAGTTCCGGCGCCGAGGTGCTTGTCAATTTCCTGCCGGTCGGCTCCGAAGAGGCGGTGCGCTTCTATATGGAGTGCGCGCTCGAAGCCGGCGTCGGCGTCGTCAACTGCATGCCGGTGTTCATCGCCAGCGATCCGGAATGGGAGGAACGCTTCAAGTCTCGTGGCATTCCGATCGTCGGCGATGACATCAAGGCTCAATTCGGCGCCACCATCGTTCACCGCGCCCTGACCAATCTCATGCGTCAGCGCGGCGTGCGCATGGACCGCACCTATCAACTCAACACCGGCGGCAATACCGACTTCCTCAACATGATGGATCGCGGCCGCCTGATGTCGAAGAAAATCTCCAAGACCGAAGCCGTGCAGTCGGTGATGGCCGCTCGCCTGGCCGAGGAGAACATCCACGTGGGCCCGAGCGACTATGTGCCCTGGCTCAACGACAACAAGCTTTGCTTCCTGCGCCTGGAGGGGTCGCTGTTCGGCAATGTACCGATGAATATCGAGGTCCGGCTCTCGGTCGAGGATTCGCCCAATTCCGCTGGCGTGGTGATCGACGCGATCCGCTGCTGCAAGCTGGCCCTCGACCGCGGCTATGCGGGGGCGCTGATCGGACCGTCGGCGTTCTTCTGCAAGCACCCGCCCGTTCAGTACACGGACGATGAGGCCGAGCGCCTCACGCAAGCCTTCATAGGCCCAGAGGTCCAGGTCGCCGCCCAATAGGCTTTGCGTCGATGCAGGGGTTGATCGTCGCCGCCGGCCAGGGGCTGAGGCTACGCTCCATTTCGCCATCCAAACCGCTCGCCATGGTGGGTGGGGCGACGCTGATTGAACGCGTGATCGAAACGGCCGCGAGCGCCGGCGTCGATCGCTTTGTCGTCGTCACTGGCTACGAGGCCGAGCGACTGACGGCATTTCTGACGGCCGTCGCGGCGCGGCTAAGCCTCGAAATCGAAGCCGTCTTCAATCCCGATTGGCGAGCCGCCAACGGCGTGTCTGTGGCGGCGGCCGAAGCCAGGCTCGACGACCGCTTCCTTCTGATGATGGCCGACCACCTGCTCGATGCCTCGATCATCGCCGATTTGGCGGCCAGGCAAGCGGACCCCGACGAGGTTGTTCTGGCGATCGACCGCCGCCTCGACAATCCGCTGGTGGATCTGGACGACGTCACGCGGGTGCGCACCGATCCTCAGGGCCGCATCCTCGCCATCGGCAAGCTGATGGCCGACTACGACGCCTTCGATTGTGGTCTGTTCCTGGCATCCAAAGCCCTGATCGCCGCCATCCGCGACGACCTCGCGGACGGCGGCAAGGGCGGCATTTCCGAGGGCATGACCGGCCTGGCGAGGGCCGGCAAGGCCCTGACCTTCGATATTGGCGATCGCTTCTGGCTCGATGTCGATGACGCCGTAGCCTACGATCAGGCGGAGCAATTCACCGCACCTTAGCGACTCAAACCCACTAGGCGATGGCTTCGGCCGGGGTCGGCTGGGCCGGATAGGCGGCCGGCGCGGCCCGCGCCTGGAATTGTTCGACGAACAGGCTGCTGTAGGCCCCGATCATATCTTCGGCCCCATAGCGTTCGGCGCGGCGCCGGCCGGCCGCGGCCATGGCCTTCAGGCGCCCGGGCTCGGCCAGCATCGCGCCCATCGCCGTCGCCAGGGCCGTGGCGTCGCCCGGCGGAACGATCCGCCCATTTTCGCCGTCCTCGATCGCTTCGGCGGGACCGAACTCACAGGCCGTGGCCAGCACCGGCGCGCCGCAGGCCATGGCTTCCAGAAGGGCGTTTGGGAAACCCTCCCAGCGCGACGGCAGGACGAAGAGGTCGGCGGCCGCCATCCAGGCCCAGGGATTGGTCTCGAAACCAATCAGACGCACGCGCGGGCCGAGCCCTAGCGTCCCGATGTGGCGCCGAAGTTCCGCCTCGCGGGTGCCGCGCCCGACGATGACCAGGTCGTGGGTCGCGCCAAGGCCGCTGTCGGCATAGGCGCGAAGCAGCAGGTCGTGGCCCTTCTGATGTTCGAGGCGGCCGACGGAGAGAATGAACGGACGCTCTGGCCGCGATGCCAGCGGTTCGGCCGCCCGGATGCGCAGGGCTTCGGCGTCGATGGGGTTGTGGATCACCCGCACCCGACGATGGTCGAGGCCGAGACGATGTTCCAGGGCGGACGCCATCTCATGCGAATTGGCCAGGAAGCAGTCGGCTCGGCGATAGGCGCGCCGGGTCAGCCCTCGCACCAGCGCCCGCGCCGCCGGGGCGGCAAGCTCATCGTCGATCACCGCGTCGGTGTTGTTGCCTTCGCGGGCGATCCAGGCCGGCCGCTCGCCGCCCATGCCGCCGAGCACCGCCCAGGTCAGAAGGCTCATGCCCTTGAGAAAACTCATGACCACATGCGGCTTATGCCGCGCGATCATGCGCGAAACATTGATAGGCGCCAGGGTGGCGGCGGCGAGGAGCTTGTCGGGACGATAGAAGCCCGAGTTGTGGCCTTCGAAAACCAGCAGATTCTGGCCGATGGACGAGGCATCTACGCGGCGCGGATCGGCTTCAGCCAGGAACGGCCCGGCCCGGCGCAGCAGGCCCATCCGGATATCGAATGCGCCAGGGTCGCAGCGGTTGAGCAGCTGTACGGCCACGCGCTCGGCCCCGCCGCCATGCAGGGAGGACAACAGCAGCATGACGCGGATGCGCTCGCTCATGCTATGCCCCGATTCACCTGAGTGGCCCCCAAAGCGCTTCTAGCCGCCTCGGGATCGATCAGGCAACGGCGGGAGGCGCATTGATCGGGGTTGAGCTGCTGGTCGGCGCGGGGGCGTTCTGGGGCCGCGCGCGCGCCGATGCGCTGGCGGCCGGACGGCGGCTGCTGGTTCAGGCCATGACCTTCGAGGGCGACGACGCCGGCAAGGCGGTCGCTCAGGCCATTTCCGCCTCTCCGGCCGCCGACCGCCGGGTTCTGGTCGACGCCTATTCCCTGGCGGTGGTGTCGGATCGATGGGTGCGCGGCCCCTGGCTGGCGGCGGGCCTTCGCCGAGAAGTCGCCGACACGGACGCGATGTTCCGGGCGCTTATGGCGGCGGGGGTCGGCGTCAGGGTCGCCAACCCGTTCACGCCCTGGCTGGCAAACTATCCAGCCCGCAACCATAAGAAACTGATCGTCGCCGACGACGTCGTCTACCTTGGCGGGGTCAATTTCAGCGACCACAATTTCGCCTGGCGCGATCTGATGCTGCGGATCGAGCACGCGGGCATGGCCGCGTTTTTAAGCGGCGACTTCGAGGCCACCTGGAACGGCTCGCCGGTCGCCGCCACCGGCGAATTCGACAACATCGGTCTGCGCTGCCTGGATGGGCGCACCAACGATACTTTTTTCGCCGAATTCGCCGATCTGGTCGGGCGGGCGCGGAGCGAGATCGTGGTGGTCAGCGCCTATCTGACCTTCCCCTTTACCGAGCCGCTGGCCTTGGCGGTCAAACGCGGCGTGCGCGTACGGCTGATCACGCCCTGGCGCAACAACAAGCCGCTGGTTCGCGATCAGCTTCTGCGCTTCGCGGCCAAATCCGGCTTCGATGTCGTGCTGACGCCGGAGATGAGCCATCTCAAGGGGCTGGTCATCGACAACGAAATCCTGGTGGCCGGATCCTGCAACTTCGACTTCGCCGGCCTGGCCGCCGAAGAGGAACTCATCGCTATCGTCGCCGACCGGGACTTGGCGGCCGATTTCCACAGCCTGGTGGTCGCACCGGCTGAGGCCGAGGCGGCGGCCCCACGCCGCGTCTCGGCGCTCCGCGGCGCGGTAGCCTCAGCGACGCTGCGTCTGGCGGCGGCGTTTGCCGCCAGGGCGCGGGCGGGGCCGCGCACGGCGGTGGACTGGGGCGCCTGAATTTCGGGCGCCGGCGCCGATGATTTGATCATCGGCAGCCGCTCACCGGCTGTTGACCGGACCTCGCCGGGAGATGATTCGACAGGTAGAGTTGCATCGCGTATGGCCAAAATTTAGAACGCTGTTGCGCGAGCGCCAGCGGAGTGGCCATAGAGAGAATTATTTTGCCCGCTTTCCCACCAGCACAGGGTCTTTATGACCCTAGCCGCGAGCATGACTCGTGCGGTGTTGGATTCGTGGCCAACATCAAGGGCAGAAAGTCGCACGAAGTGGTCTCGGCCGGCCTGGAGATCCTCGTCAACCTGGACCACCGCGGGGGCGTGGGCGCCGACCCCGGCGTCGGCGACGGGGCCGGCTGCCTGATCCAGATTCCCGATCCGCTGATCCGCCATTGGGCGAGCGAGAACCGGCTCGAACTGCCGCCGGCCGGCAACTACGCCGTCGCCATGTGCTTCCTCCCCCGCGAGGCGGAGGCGCGCGAGCTCGCCATCGGCCAGTTCGAACATTTCGTGCGCATCGAGAGCCAGCGGCTGATCGGCTGGCGCGAGGTGCCGGTCGATCCCGCCGGCCTCAGCGAAACGGCGCTGACCGAGGCCCCGGTCATCCGCCAGGCGATCATCGCCCGCGGCGCCTCGACGCCTGATCAGGACGCTTTCGAGCGCAAGATCCTGGCGATTCGCAAACAGACCCAGAACCCGCTTGAAGCTCTGGCCAAGCGTTATGGGGCGCCGGCGCTGACCGGCTTCTACATGCCTTCGTTTTCAAGTCGGACGATCGTCTACAAAGGCCTGCTGCTCGCCCATCAGGTCGGGAGCTTCTATCGCGACCTCGCCAACCCGCTGACCGAATCGGCCGTCGCCCTGGTTCACCAGCGTTTCTCGACCAACACCTTCCCGTCGTGGCGCCTGGCCCACCCATACCGGTTCATCGCCCACAACGGCGAGATCAACACCGTGCGCGGCAACGCCAACTGGATGAATGCGCGCCGGCGAACGTTGGAGTCGGACCTGCTGGGGCCGGACCTCGACAAGATGTGGCCCCTGCTGCATCCGGGCGATTCCGACACCGCCAAGCTCGACAACGCCCTCGAACTGCTGATGGCCGGCGGCTATCCGCTCGCCCATGCGATGATGATGCTGATCCCGGAGGCCTGGGCCGGCAACGCCGCCATGTCGGCCGAGCGGCGGGCCTTCTATGAATATCACGCCGCCTTGATGGAGCCCTGGGACGGGCCGGCCGCCATCGCCTTCACCGACGGGCGCCAGGTCGGGGCCACCCTGGACCGCAACGGCCTGCGCCCGGCCCGCTTCATCATCACCGACCAGGACCATGTGATCATGGCTTCCGAAGTCGGTGTCCTGGCCGTGCCTGAGGCGCGGGTCGTCCGCAAATGGCGCCTGCAGCCGGGCAAGATGCTGCTCATCGACATGCAGCAGGGTCGGATCATCGAAGACGACGAGATCAAGGATACGCTCAGCAAGGCTCAGCCTTACGCCGAATGGCTTAGTCGCACTCAGTTCAAGCTCGAGGATCTGCCCGATGCGCCGCATTGGGCGCCGGCCGACGAGGACGTCAGCCTGATCGATCGCCAGCAGGCTTTCGGCTACACCCAGGAGGATCTCGCCTTTTTCATGCGGCCCATGGCCGATGGCGCCGAGGACCCGGTCGGATCGATGGGTACGGATACGCCTCTGGCGGTGCTCTCCGACCGACCGCGGCTGCTCTACGACTATTTCAAGCAGAACTTCGCCCAGGTCACCAATCCGCCGATCGACCCGATCCGCGAGGAACTGGTGATGAGCCACGTCTCGATGATCGGGCCGCGTCCCAACCTGCTCGGCCGCCAGGCCGGGACCCACAAGCGGCTCGAGGTCGCCCAGCCGGTCCTGACCAACGCCGATCTGGAGAAAATCCGCTCGATCGAGGAGCTTCTCGACGGGGCCTTCCGGACCGCGACGCTCGACGCGACCTGGCCGGCGTCGGAAGGGGCGGCGGGGCTCGAACGCGCGCTGGAGGCGCTCCTGGCGGCGGCGACCG
>DATBOH010000163.1:0-3082 GCA_036553915.1 Caulobacteraceae bacterium
GAGGCCCAGGTGCAGGCGGCGTTCACGGCCATAAGAGAGCGCTTCGCAAGGCTGGACGGGCTCGCCAACATCGCCGGTGGCTTTCGCTGGGAAACCGTCGCGGAGGGCGCGCTTTCGACCTGGGAGGCGATGTTCGCCATCAACCTGCGGACGGCGGTCGTCGCCAGTCGCGCCGCCTTGCCGTTGCTGATCGAAAGTCGCGGATCGATCGTCAACATCGGCGCGGTGGCGGCCGCCAGAGCTGGGGCGGGTTTTGGCCCGTACGCCGCCGCCAAGGCTGGCGTTGCGCGCCTGACCGAGGCCCTGGCCGAGGAGGTCAAGGGACGCGGGGTGCGGGTCAACGCCATCTTGCCGACCATCATCGACACGCCAGCCAATCGCCGCGACATGCCCACGGCCGATTTCGGCGCCTGGGCGAGCCCAGGCGAGATCGCCGCCGCCGTGGCCTTTCTGCTGTCTCCGGCCGCCTCCGGCATCACCGGAGCCTTGTTGCCGGTCTCAGGACGGGTCTGAAGCGAAGGCCGCCAAGCGGCTGGCGAGAGCCCGCGCCTCGGCCATATCGCGACCGCTCAGGCTGTCGATCAGCCAGTGGCCGGCGCGGCTCCGCGTCAACCTCGGTCCGAAAACCCGGGCCAGCGCCCAGCCAAAGGGGATGAGCGCGCCGCCGACCGCCAGGTTGATAACGATGAAGCGATGCATGAAGGGCGAAAGGCTCCACAGGTCGAGGCCAAAGACGCCCCTGGCGACGACAATGACGAAGGGAATCCACCACAACAGCTGGCCGGTCAGCAGCGCCCACCAGAAGCTGCGGGCGCGGCCCAGCCGCAGATACGCCAATCGTTGTTGCACGGCGGCAGGGGGGCCAGCGAAATCAACGGCGCGCAGCGCCTCACGCTCACGGAAGGTCACGAGTCCCGCGATCACCGTCCAAATTTGCAGCGCCAAGGCGGGAATGAAGAACCGCCATTGGCCGAAGGTGTGAGCGAGAACCCATCCGAACCCGGCCAGGAAAGCCACCCAGATGACCAGATCGACGCCCCGCATCGCCCCGGCGCGGTGCAGCTTTTCCAGCCTTGGTTCGATCAGGGCCTGGAGCAGCAGGGCGCTCTGGCGCTCGAGCGCCGCCGACAGTCGCCGGTCGGCAGCCAGCCAACCGGCGCGCAGGTCTTCCAAGTCGGTCATGTCATGCCTCCTTCAATGGCTTGCGCCTTCAGGCGTTGGCGGATGCGACTTAGGCGGGTGCCGACATTGCTGACCCCAAGGCCCATGAGCGCCGCGATCTCGGCGTGGTCGAAGCCTTCCAGGTGCAGCAGCACCAAGGCGCGGCTCATCGCGTCGAGGTCGCCGATCAGCGCCTTTAGAAGGGGCATTCGGCTGTCGTCGCCCTCGAAGGCCCGGTCGGCGACCGTCAGGCCCAGCTCCAAAGGGGCGGTGGTTGGATGACGGCGATCGCGCCGGCGGCGGCTGATCGCCACGTTCAGGGCCAGCCGATAGACAAAGGTGGCGACGGCCGACTTGCCGTCGAAATTGGGCAGCGATCGCCAGAGCTGCAAGGCCATGTCCTGGATCAGGTCTTCGCGGTCGCTCGGATCGCGGGCGTAGACATAGGCGACCTTGAAAAAGGTTCGGCGATGGCTTGCGAAGACGGCCGCGAAATCGGTTTCGGCGCGGGCTTGCGGCCGGTCGTCACCTTTCATGGTCGCGATTGTGATCATCGCCTGCTTAGTCGCTCGCCCGCCGCCATACATCACAAGGCCGCGCCCTTTTTATCGAGCCCCTGGGGCCGCCGAGCCGTCGGCTGACCTCGCTTGACCGGGCGGCGCCCCGGTGTAGACTCTTTCGACGGTCCTTTTGCGGGGCGCGAAAATGAAGACCTTGGTTTGCGCGACGGCCATGCTGGCGCTGACAGCGTTCGGAACGGCTGCTCAGTCTACATCGAGTCAGGCCAGCCAGGCGGGCGCCGACTATAGCGCCGATGACGTCGTCAAGAGCTTTTCCCAGAAACCGGCTCCGGTCGCGCGCGACGCCTGCAATCCCGACGCCGATGGTGTCTGCCAGCCGAGCAAGGATAGCCGAGGCTTCAGTCTTGAGGATGCCGGGCCGGCCCCACCGGTCGGAGCCAGAGCCGCTGCGCCAGCGAGGGCTGAAACGGCCGCCGTCTCAACCCGCCGGCATCTCCGCAGGGCCCCGCGACGGACCCTGGCGGCGGCGCCGGCGGCGCGTCGAGACCTGCTGATCACCTTCAAGGTGGGATCCTCAGAACTGACCGAGCGCAGCAAAGCCAACGCCAATGTGTTCGTCAGCGCCATGAAGCGGCCGGAGCTGGCTGATGCGGTGTTCGAGATTGGCGGTCACACCGATGCGTCCGGCTCGCCGGACCGCAACAAGATTCTGGCCGAGCAGCGCGCCGAGGCGGTGCGGCGGTATATGGTCGATCAGGGCGCCAACCCGGATCGTCTGAAAGCGGTGGGCTATGGTTCCGACCAGCCGGCCGACGCCAAGCATCCCGACGCGGCGGTCAATCGCCGGGTGGAGGCGCGCCGACTGAGCTGACCCGGCGGTCGATGTCCGGGCGCCGGGCGCGTAGCGTTAGACAGGGGGGCGAATGGGTCGGCTAAGACAGTCCGCGGTTTCACCGTTCGCCTTCGCCGCCGCCGTGCTGGCGTGGCCGGCCGCGGTATCGGCCCAGGCAAGTCCGGGATTGCCCGGACCACAGCAGCTCAATCCAGCCGGCCAGGTGAGCGCCCGGCCTCAGCAGCGCCACGACCTCCTCGAGGCCCCCGGGCCCGGCGCCTGCCCCTTGGCCGCCTCCGAGCTCACCTTTCGTCTCGCCAGTGTGGAGCTGCGCGGCCTCAAAGCCCTGACCGCGGCCGAACTCGCGCCTGCCTATGCCGGCGATGTCGGCCATGACGTGCGCATGGCGAGCCTGTGCGAAATTCGCGATCGGGTCGCCGCCCTGATCTTCCACAAGGGCATATTGGCGCGCGTCGACATTCCGCCGCAGCACATCACCGACGGGCGCCTGGTGCTGCAAGTGACCGAGGCGCGCATCGCCTCGGTGCGGGTAGTCGGCGACGCCGGC
>DATBOH010000168.1:0-17368 GCA_036553915.1 Caulobacteraceae bacterium
GGCTGGGGCCGAGACGGCTCAGGCCATCCAGCTAGCGCTCGAATATGCCCCCGCGCCGCCCTATGACGCCGGACGGCCGGAAACGGCCCCAAACGCGATCCTCGGAATGGTCGAGCGCCGAACGGCGGAGATGGCGGCGACGCGCCGTGCGGCGGTGAAAACGGCGGCCGCGAGACTCTGACCAAAGCGCGAACCCCGAATCCCGTCAGATTGCGTCGAGACCGATGTCGAGGATGGGGGCCGAGTGGGTCAGGGCGCCGACGCTGATCAGGTCAACGCCGGTCTCGGCGATGGCGCGCACGCTCTCCAGGCTGACGCCGCCGGAGGCTTCGAGCAACGCCTTGCCGTCGGTTCGCCGCACCGCCTCGGCCAGGTCGGCGAGGGCGAAGTTGTCGAGTAGGACGATATCCGGCCGCTCGGAGAGCGCCTCTTCGAGCTGATCGAGGCGGTCGATTTCGATCTCGATCCGTAGCATGTGGCCCACAGCGGCGCGAGCCCGCCGGACCGCCTCGGCGACGCCGCCGCAGGCCGCGACATGGTTGTCCTTGATCAGCACCGCATCGTCGAGGCCAAAGCGATGATTGGCCCCCCCGCCCATTCTGACGGCGTATTTCTCCAGCGCTCGCAGGCCCGGCGTGGTCTTGCGCGTGTCGACGATGCGCGCCTTGGTCCCGGCGGCCCCAGCGACGAAACGCGACGTCAGGGTCGCGATCCCCGACAGGTGACACAACAGGTTCAGCGCTGTCCGCTCCGCGGCCAGAGCGGCGTGCGCATCGCCCTCGATGTTGGCCACGACTTGCCCGTGTTCCACGGTGTCGCCATCGGCGAGGATTGCCTCGAACCGCGCTTGCGGATCTACCAGGGCGTGAGCCAGCCGGACACAGGCGAGGCCAGCCAGGACGCCGGGCTGGCGGACGACATATCGGCCGCGAAATCGCGCCCCCGGCTCCAGGCAGGCGCGCGAGGTGATGTCGCCTGAGCGCCCGAAATCCTCGGCGAGAGCGGCGCGGACGATCGGCTCGATGAGCAGGTCGGAGAGCGCGCTCAAGCGGCTCGGGTCCGCAGAATGTCGTCGTCGCGGCGCAAACGGGTGTGGATCGGAATCGCCGCTGTGGCCGGGAAATCGGCGCGGAAATGCGCGCCTCGGCTTTCCTGTCGGTCGAGGGCGGCGCTGGCCACCAGACGGGCGGCGACGAGCGGCAGGGCCTCGCCAAGCATCCCGGCCTGGGCCTCCAGCCATCCCAGGAGAGTGTCGAGACCGTTGTGCGTGCGCACGACTCCGGCAAAGCGGTCCATGCGAAGGCGAAGCTCGGCCATGACCGGGGCCGGAAGCTCAGCCGCGGGCAAAGCCGTCATCGATTGGGTGGAGAGGAGGCAGCAATCCCGCGCCGTTTCTCCGGCGCGCCGGCCGAAAACTACGGCTTCGAGCAGCGAGTTGGAGGCCAGCCGATTGGCCCCATGCACGCCGGCGGCCGCCGCTTCGCCGACCGCGAACAGGCCCGGCAGGCTGGTTCGCCCGTGCAGATCGGCGGCGACGCCACCCATGTGATAGTGCGCCGCCGGCCGAACCGGGATCGGCTCGCGGCGCGGATCGATCCCCGCCGCCCGGCAGGCCGCATAGACGGCTGGGAAATGATTGGGGAATGCCGAGCCTATGGCGTCGCGGGCATCGAGAAAAGCGCCGCCGCCGGCGGCCAGTTCGGTGGCGATAACACGCGCCACCACATCGCGGGGAGCGAGATCGCCCTCGGCATGGCCCCCGGCCATGAGCGGCCGTCCGTGGGCGCCAATCAGCCGTGCGCCCTCGCCGCGCAGGGCCTCGGTGGCCAGGGGGGCCGGATCGCCCCCGACGGCGATGGCGGTGGGGTGGAACTGCACGAATTCCGGATCGACGATCTCGGCTCCGGCCAGCCACGCCAACCCCAGACCTTCCCCGCGCGACGTGGTCGGGTTGGTGGTGACGGCATAGAGGCCGCCGAGGCCGCCGCAAGCCAGAATAGTCGCGGCCGCGCGCACCTCGACCCGCTGGCCGCCGGAGGTCTGCAACAGCGCCCCCAACACCCGGCCGGAGGTGTCCTGGATGAGCGTCAGGGCGCGGGCGCCTTCCATAAGTTGGATGTGCGAGTTGGCGCGGACAGCGCCGATCACCGCCGACATGATGGCGCGGCCGGCCCCGTCTCCGCCGACCCTGGCGACGCGCGGGTGCGAATGCGCCGCCTCAAGGCTCTGAGCGAAGCGGCCATCCGGCGCCCGGTCGAAAGGGGCGCCAAGTTCGGCCAGGGCGCGCACTGCCCCAGGTCCCTCGCGGGTCAGGACGGCGACGCTCTCGGGGTCGCAAAGACCGACCCCGGCAACCATCGTATCGGCGGCGTGCAAGGCCGGTGAATCATCGGCGCCGAAGGCCGCGGCCATGCCGCCCTGGGCCCAGGACGAAGCGCAACCCTCGCCGAGCGGGGCGGGGCTGACCACCAGTGTCGGACGCGGCGCGGCGGCCAGGGCGGCGCTGAGACCGCCAAGGCCAGCCCCGATGACCAATACGCCGTCGATGTCTAGTCGCTCGAACATCTCAGATCAGTTCGACATCGACGTGATGGCGCGCCTTGACGAGGTCGTAACGAGCCGGGCTCGCCGGGCGCGGCAGGTCGATCATCCGCTGCACCGCCCGACGGGCGCGGTCGGCGACTGCATCGGCGAGGTGAATCTCGAAACGCCCTCGCTCCAGAGACTCGAGGATATTCTCCAGGGTGATGCGCTTCATATGCGGGCACAGGTTGCATGGCCGGACGAATTCGGTCTCCGGCGCATCGCAGGCGATATTGTCGGCCATGGAGCATTCGGTAATCAGGACCACCTGGGAGGGCTTGTGGCTCAGGACATAGGCGTTCATGGCCGCGGTCGAGCCGGCGAAGTCGGCAACCTCCAGAACCTCGGTCGGACATTCGGGGTGGGCCAGAACGACGGCGCCCGGCCACGCCTCGCGCATCTCGGCGATGTCAGCGGCGTTGAAGCGCTCATGCACCTCGCATCGGCCGCGCCAGGCGATAATGCCGATGCTGGTCTGGCGGGCGACATTGCGAGCCAGGAATTCATCGGGCAACAGGATGACCCGGTCGACGCCAAACTCCGCGGCGATGGCTTCGACGGCCTGCACAGCGTTGGCGCTGGTGCAGCAGATGTCGGTCTCGGCCTTCACTTCGGCGGTGGTGTTCACATAGGTGACCACCGGCAGGCCGGGGTAGCGCTGGCGGATCAGGCGCACGTCGGCGCCGGTGATGGAGGCGGCCAGCGAGCAGCCAGCCAGCGGATCGGGGATCAGCACGGTCTTATCCGGGCAAAGAACCTTGGAGGTCTCGGCCATGAAATGCACGCCGGCCTGGACGATGATCGCCGCCTCGCTCCGAGCCGCCTCGCGCGCCAGGGCCAGGCTGTCGCCGACGAAGTCGCCGACCCCGTGGAAAATCTCCGGGGTCATGTAGTTATGCGCCAGGATGACGGCGTTGGTTTCGCGCTTGAGGCGATTGATGCGGTCGATCAGCGGAGCCTGAAGGCGCCATTCCAGCGGCGGCACCTGACGTTGCACCTTTTCCCAAACCGGCGCGGTAGCGCGCCGCACCGCCTCGGTGAAGGCTAGGGATCCGTCCGCCATGACGTCCTCCTTATGCTCAATTTGAGCATTTCAGGCGCCTTTTTAAGGGACGCCAGCGAAAGCCGCGTCCCTGGTTATGCTGAAACTGAGCATAACTAACCGAACATATAGCCGGTCGTGCGTCGCATTGAAAGAGCCGAGGCTGAATTTCCGATTGGCGCCGGGGCTGGGCGCCTGGTCACCAAACCCCGATCTTTTCCGCCTCGGTATGCGATATCGGGTGGTGGGCCCGGGCGTGATCTTCCTCGGCAAGCAGGCGAACGGCCTCCAGGGCGGCCATGCAGCCCATGCCGGCGGCGGTGACCGCCTGGCGATAGATATCGTCGGTGACATCGCCGGCCGCGAACACGCCAGCGATCGAAGTAGCTGTCGTCCCCGGCTTCACCACCAGATAGCCGCCAGCCCGGGTCTCGAGCTGGTCCGTAAACAGCGACGATGCTGGCGCGTGGCCGATGGCGATGAACACTCCGTCGCAGGCGATCTCGCGGGTCTGGCCGTCCTTGACGCTCTTGAGGCGCACCCCGGAGACGGCGGCCGGCGCGCCAGCGGCGAGGATCTCATCGACCGCATGGTCCCAAACGACCTCGATCTTGGGGTGCGCGAACAGCCGCTCCTGGAGGATGCGCTCGGCGCGAAGCTCATCGCGCCGGTGGACAAGCGTCACCTTGGCGGCGAATTTGGTGAGAAACAGCGCCTCCTCGACAGCCGTGTTGCCGCCGCCGACCACTACCACCTGCTTGCCGCGATAGAAGAAGCCATCGCACGTGGCGCAGGCCGAGACGCCGAAGCCCTGCAGAGCCTTTTCGCTCGGCAGGCCAATCCACTTGGCCTGGGCCCCCGTGGCGATAATCAAGGTCTCGGCCAGCCAGACCTGGCCGCTGTCGCCGACAATTCGGAACGGCCGCGCCGACAAATCGGCGGACACGACGATATCGTCAATGATCTCGGTCCCGACATGCGCCGCCTGATCGCGCATCTGATCCATCAGCCACGGACCCTGGATCACCTCGGCGAAACCGGGGTAGTTTTCGACATCGGTGGTGATGGTCAGTTGGCCGCCGGGCGTCAGCCCGCTTATCAGCACCGGGTCGAGCAAGGCGCGGGCGGCATAGATGGCGGCCGTGTAGCCGGCCGGGCCGGCCCCGAGGATGAGGCAGCGAACCGACCTGTCGCCCGCATCGCTCATTGGCCGCAGGTCAGACCCATTCTACCTTCAGGATTTCATAGGCCTTGACGCCGCCTGGGGTGTTGACCTCAACCACGTCGCCGCTCTCCTTGCCGATCATCGCGCGGGCGATCGGCGAAGCACTGGAAATCTTGCCAGAGCGGACGTCGGCCTCATGCTCGCCGACGATCTGGTAGCGAGCCTTCTCCTCGGTGTCCTCGTCGACGACACTGACCGTGGCCCCGAACTTCACCTGACTGCCGGACAGGCGCGACACGTCGATGATCTGGGCCCGCGCCATCCGATCCTCGATCTCGGCGATTCGGCTTTCGATCCAGCCCTGGCGGTCCTTGGCGGCGTGATATTCGGCGTTCTCGGACAAGTCGCCATGCTGGCGCGCTTCGCCGATGGCGGCGGTGATCGCCGGCCGTTCCTGAGACTTGAGACGCCTCAATTCTTCGTCGAGGGCGTGGAAGCCCTCGGCGGTCATCGGTACTTTTTCCATCGTTGGCTGAGCCAGACCCGCCTTTGTGAAGTCCCCGCGTCGGCCCAGAGGCGACGACATTTCGGGCGCAGAAGAATAGGGGCGAGGCAGGATTTTTTCAAGCCTGACCCTGGTGCGGCGACGCTTGCGGCGCTTCTAGAGCCCGCGGCGCAGCTGCAGATCCCCGGCGCTGCCGATACGCGATACTAGCAGGCTGTTGCTCCAACGATCGAAAGTCATGACGGTCGCGCCGTCGGCGCCGAGCAGCCGCATGCCGTCCGCTGTGGGGGCCCAGGCCACCGGCAGGCCGTGGAGAGCCTCGGCGCAATCGTTTCGCGCGCGGACCGCGAAACCTCCGGCCCGGCGCGTCCGACCGAAGTCGAGCACGCATAGGGTCTGGCCATTGCTCTGGAGGCTCCAGGCGCCAGCGGCTTCGGATGGGCTGAGAGGTACGCCGGCCTCGTGATCGGCGGCTACCGCTCCGCCCGCCAGCAGCAAAAGTGCGCCAGCGATCGCACCAACGTTCATGGTCTTGCTCCTGTGACGGTCTGGCGATTGAACGCGAAGCGCGCCGGCCCGTTGCGCGCCCCCGGCGAAACGGTGCTAAAGGCCCGACGTCAGGCTCAAGGGAGCGGCTGTGAGCAGTCTCATCGTGCGCGGGGGACGGCCCCTGAAGGGGCGGATCACGCCGTCAGCAAACAAGAACGCGGTCCTGCCGATTCTCTGCGCCACCCTGCTCACCGACGAGTTCGTGACCCTGCGCGGCGTGCCCGACATCACCGACGTCCAGCAGATCCTCGGCCTGTTCCAGGCGCTTGGCAGCGAGGTCGAATGGGACCGGGCTAACGCCATACTGCGCCTTCGCCACGCCCGGGCCCACGCGGCCGACGGCGTCGCCCTGCCGGAGGGCATGCGATCATCGATCATGCTCATCCCGCCGCTGATCGCCCGCTTCGGCGAAGCGCGCCTCGACGGCGAGGTCAAAGGCTGCACCCTCGGGGTGCGCGAGATCGACCCGCACATCGAGGTGTTCCAGACCTTCGGCGTCTGCGTGGTCGAGGAGGGCGAGACCCTGGTGATGACGGGTCGGGGGCGCTTCACCGCCGCCACCCATTGGCTCGACTACGCTTCGGTGACCACCACCGAGAATTTCGTCCTGTGCGCGGCCCGCGCCGACGGCGTTTCGCAACTCACCAATGCCGCTTGCGAGCCGCACGTGCAGGAGTTCTGCGCCTTCCTCAAACTCATGGGCGCCCGAATCGATGGGGTCGGGGCCAGCCGCCTGACCGTGACCGGCGTCGAACATCTGGCGGGAGCCGACTTCACCTTCGCCGAGGACTTCCACGAGATCGCCACCTTCCTGGCGCTGGGGGCGATCACCGGCGGCGCCGTGGCGGTAAAGAACGCCAATCCTGAGCAGTTCCCGCTCATCGATCGGGCATTCGCCAAGTTCGGGGTCCATGTCCGCCATGAGGATGGCTGGTCATTCAGTGAACGCGACGGTCCTTTGAAGGTGCGCACGCCGTTCACGCATTACATCCTGCCCAAGATCGAAGCCGCGCCATGGCCCTATCTGCCGGTCGATCTGCTGCCGATCTTCGTGGCCCTTGGAGCCTGCGCCGAAGGCCAGATGCTGTACTGGAACAAGATCTATGAAGGCGCGCTCGGCTGGACCAGCGAACTCGCCAAATTCGGCGGCCACGCCCTGCAGTGCGACCCGCATCGGGTTATCACCTTCGGCGGCAAGCCGTTGGCCCCCGCCAGGGTCGAGAGCCCGTACATCATCCGCGTCGCCATCGCGCTGCTGATGGTCGCCGCCAGCATCGACGGTCAGTCGACCATCCTCAACGCCGATCCGATCCGTCGCGCCCACCCGCGCTTCGTCGAGAACCTCACCGCTCTGGGCGCCGACGTGGAGTGGGCCTGAAGCCTCAGCGTTCGCTGAGGCCGCCGTCGATGACCAGCTCGGTCGCGGTGACATAACGCGACTCGTCGCTGGCCAGCCACAGCACGCCTCGGGCGATATCTTCCGGCAGACCCTTGATCGCCAAGGGCACGGCCATGGCCGAAAGCGCGTCGAGGTCAGGCAGGGCGTTGGCGCCGCCCTGCGGGTCCAAAATGCCGGCCCAGATCGGCGTTTCAATGATGCCTGGATGGACCGAATTGACCCTCACGCCATCCTTCATCTGGCCGCATTCAAGAGCGACGGCCTTGGTCATCAGACGGACGGCGCCCTTGGTGGCGCAATAGCCGGCTAGCATCGGCGCGCCTTTGAGGCCGGCCACCGACGACATGTTGACGATCGACCCGCCGTGGCCGGCCTCGCGCATCAGCATCAGGCCATGCTTCATGCCCAGAAACACGCCCTCGACATTGATCGATTGCTGACGGCGGAAATCCTCCAGGCTCATGGTGGTGATGCTGGCCGCGCCCAGGCCGATGCCGGCGTTGTTGACCAGCACATCGAGGCGGCCCTCGGTCTTGCGGATTTCGTCGACGACGGCGATCCAATCGCCCTCAACGGCGACATCGTGACGGCGATAGCGCGCCTGACCGCCAGACCTGGCGATCTCGGCCACGAGCTCCGCGCCCTTGAGGTCCTGGATATCACTGACGACAACCGCAGCGCCTTCGCTGGCCAGAAGCCGAGCGCAGGCGGCGCCGATGCCGCTGGCCCCGCCGGTGATCAGAGCCGCCTTGCCGTCGAGCTTGCCCATGCCGCCTCTCCGTTCGCACCGGAGGCCGTTCTACAGTCCCGGCAGCGCGCGCCAACCCTGACGTGGGGTCACGGGTTTAACCGTGGGCTTGCAGAGGACGCACGTCGAGCTCGCCATCGATGACAGCGATGATCGCCTGGGCCGCCGCCAGGGCCGCCGGGGCGGTGGTGTAGTAGGGAATCTTCTGCATCAAGGCGGTGCGGCGCAAAGAGAAGCTGTCTTCTAGCGACTGCCGCCCCTCGGTGGTGTTGAACACCAGTTGGACCTCGCCGTTCTTCATCGCATCGACGATGTGCGGACGGCCTTCCAGGACCTTGCGCACCGCGGTCGCCTCAAGCCCGGATTCGGCCAGGAAACGTTGCGTGCCGACCGTGGCCAGAATGGTGAAACCCCGTTCCAGCAACAGGCGCGCCGGCTCAAGAATGCGCGGCTTGTCGGCCTCCTTGACCGAGATGAACACGCCGCCCGATCTTGGCAGGGTGACGCCGCCGGCCATCTGACTCTTGGCGAAAGCGCGGGCGAATGCGGGCAGAGGACCTTCGCCCGGCCGCCGCCAGTCCAGGCCCATGACTTCGCCGGTTGACCGCATTTCCGGTCCGAGCACCACATCGACGCCCGGGAAGCGGGCGAACGGGAACACCGCTTCCTTGACCGCGACGTGGTCGTAGACGGTATCGGCGAGGTTGAAGCTGGCCAGCGCCTCTCCAACCATGACCTTGGCGGCGATGGCTGCGATCGGCGCGCCAATGGTCTTGGCGACGAAGGGGACCGTGCGGCTAGCGCGGGGGTTGACCTCAAGAACAAAAATCCGCGGCGCTTCCGATTGCGCCGCCTCGATGGCGAATTGGACGTTCATCAGACCACGGACGTTGAGAGCGCGGGCCATTGACTCGGTCTGGCGCTTGAGCTCGGCGATGGTCTCCGGATGCAAGGAGAATGGCGGCAGCGAGCAGGCCGAGTCGCCGGAATGAACGCCGGCCTCCTCGATATGCTCGAGCACGCCGGCGACGAATACGGTTTCGGCGTCGGCGAGGGCGTCGACATCGACCTCGACAGCCTGGGAAAGATACTGGTCGATCAGCAATGGCGCATCGCCAGAGGCGCTGACGGCCTGGCGAATGGCGCGCCCCAGCTGCTCCTCGTCATGAACGATCTCCATGGCCCTGCCGCCCAGAACGTTGGATGGACGCAGCACCACCGGGAAACCCACCGAGCGGGCCGCCGCCAGCGCCTCGACTTCGCCACGGGCGGTGGCGTTGCGCGGCTGGGCGATCCCGAGTCTGTGCAGAAGTTTTTGAAACCGCTCGCGATCTTCGGCCAGATCGATGGCGTCCGGCGAAGTGCCGAGGATCGGCACGCCAGCCTGTTCGAGCGCCGGCGCCAGGCCGAGCGGCGTCTGGCCGCCGAATTGGACGATGACACCCAGGAGCTGGCCGCGCGAGGCCTCCACGGCGATCAGCTCCAGAACATCCTCGGCGGTCAGCGGCTCGAAATAAAGCCGATCGGACGTGTCGTAGTCGGTGGAGACGGTCTCCGGGTTGCAGTTGACCATGATCGATTCAATGCCAAGGTCAGCCAGCGCAAAGGCGGCGTGACAACAGCAGTAGTCGAACTCGATGCCCTGACCGATGCGGTTGGGACCGCCGCCCAGAATGATCGCTTTGCGCGCCTCGCTTGGCTCGGCCTCGCACTGCGCCGCGGCCCCAAGCGCGCCGGTCTCATAGGTCGAATAGAGGTATGGGGTGACGGCGGCGAACTCGGCGGCGCAAGAGTCGATTCGCTTGAACACCGGCCGCACACCCACCGCTTGGCGAGCCCGACGCACAGACTCGCCAGTCTGGCCCGTAAGCGCGCCCAGCCGCGAATCGGAGAAACCCAAAGCCTTGAGCCGGTGCAGGCCCCTCGCATCGGCTGGCAGACCTTTGGCGCAAAGCTTCGCCTCCTCGGCCACGAGAGTCTCGATCTGACGCAGGAACCAGGGGTCGTAGGCGCAGGCCGCCCCGACCTCCTCGACCGTCAGGCCATGGCGAAAGGCCTGGGCGATGATCCGCAGCCGATCGGGCGTCGCCACGCCCAGCGCCCTGACCATCGCCGCCCTGCCTTGCTCATCGGGCCCGGCTCCGTCGATGACAATATCGTCGAGGCCGGCAAGTCCGGTCTCCAGGCCACGCAAAGCTTTCTGCAGACTTTCGGCGAAGGTGCGGCCGATGGCCATGACCTCGCCCACCGACTTCATCTGGGTGTTGAGGATCGGCTCGGCGCCCGGGAACTTCTCGAAGGCGAAGCGCGGAATCTTGGTGACCACATAGTCGATGGTCGGCTCGAATGAGGCCGGCGTCGCGCCGGTGATGTCATTGGTCAGCTCGTCGAGCGTGTAGCCGACCGCCAAGCGGGCGGCGACCTTGGCGATCGGAAAGCCAGTCGCCTTGGAGGCCAAGGCCGACGAGCGCGAGACGCGCGGGTTCATCTCGATCACCACCATTCGCCCATCACTGGGATCGATGGCGAACTGAACATTGGAGCCGCCAGTCTCGACGCCGATCTCGCGCAGCACTGCGATCGAGGCGTCGCGCATGCGCTGGTATTCCTTGTCGGTGAGCGTGAGCGCCGGGGCGACGGTTATGGAATCGCCGGTGTGCACGCCCATCGGATCGACGTTTTCGATCGAGCAGACGATGATGCAGTTGTCCGCCACGTCGCGGACCACCTCCATCTCATATTCCTTCCAGCCCAGGACGCTCTCCTCGATCAGCACCTCGTGGGTCGGAGAGAGGTCGAGCCCGCGCTCGACGATGTCGCGAAACTCTTCCAGATTATAGGCGATGCCGCCGCCGGTTCCGGCGAGCGTAAAGGAAGGGCGAATAATGGCCGGCAGGCCGATCTTGGCCTGGGCTTCGAGGGCGTCCTCAAGCGACCGGACCGCCCGCGATCTCGGGCTCTCCAGGCCGATGGCGTCCATGGCGTCGCGGAACTTCTGCCGGTCCTCGGCCTTGTCGATGACCTCGGCGCGAGCCCCGATCAGCTCGACGCCATAACGCGCCAGCGCCCCCGATCGCTCAAGCGCCAATGCCGTGTTGAGGGCCGTCTGACCGCCCATTGTCGGCAACAGGGCGTCCGGCCGTTCCTTGGCGATGATCGCTTCGACCATGGCCGGGGTGATCGGCTCGACGTAGGTGGCGTCGGCGAGCTCCGGGTCGGTCATGATCGTGGCCGGATTCGAATTGACCAGGATGATCCGATAGCCCTCGGCCTTCAGAGCCTTGCAGGCCTGAACCCCCGAATAGTCAAACTCGCAAGCCTGGCCGATCACGATCGGGCCCGCGCCGATGATCAGGATCGAGGCGATGTCGGTGCGTCTGGGCATTCAAGGGTCCAAGTTCGCGCGCAAGCGGCCGCGCGTTCGACGCCGCGTCAGTTGGTCCAAATGCAGGCTAAGCCGCGCCTGTAGCGACCGGCCGGGCAACGCGCAAGCGTTCAGGTCCGGCGCGATTCCATCGCCTCGGCGAAACGCGCGAAGAGGTGCAGGGCGTCGCCCGGTCCGGGCGAGGCTTCGGGGTGATGCTGGACGGAAAACACCGGCTGGCCGGGCATCGCCAGACCGGCGTTGGAACCATCGAAGAGCGACACGTGAGTCTCGACCAGACTGGCTGGCAAGGCGGCGCCGTCGACCGTGAATCCGTGGTTCATGGACACGATCTCGACCCGGCCCGACGTCAGGTCCTTGACCGGATGATTGGCGCCATGATGGCCCTGGTCCATCTTCACCGTGCGGCCGCCGAGCGCCAGGGCCAGCAGTTGGTGACCCAGGCAGATGCCGAACAGCGGCGTGCCGCTATCGATCAGCGCGCGGATGGTCGGGGCGGCGTGGAGTGCGGTGGCGGCCGGATCCCCCGGGCCATTGGAAAGCACTACCCCGTCGGGCTTGCACGCCAAAATCTCCTCCGCCGTGGCGGTGGCCGGCGCGACGCTGACCTTGGCCCCGATCGAAACCAGCGAGCGCAGGATGTTGCGCTTCACGCCATAGTCCACGACCACCACATGCAGACCGCCGTCAGCCGTTTCATGCCCGCGCGGCCAGCTCCAGGCGGCCTCGTCCCAGGCGAATGGCTGCTCGGCGCCGGCGTCCTTGGCGAGGTCGAGGCCTTCGAGTCCGGCAAAGGCGCGGGCCTTCGCCGAAAGGTCTTCGAGATCGAAGTGGCCATCCGGCCGGTGGGCGATGATCCCCAGCGGCATGCCGCGCTCGCGAATCCGGCGCGTCAAGGCGCGAGTGTCTATGCCGGCCAGCCCGATCACGCCTCGATTTGCCAGCCAGGCGTCGAAGGGTTGATCGGAGCGCCAGTTCGACGCCGGGGTCGGCGAATCGCGGAGCACCGCCCCACGGGCCGCGGTGGCCGACCCGCCAGCGACCTGTTCGATGTCCTCGGCATTGGTTCCGACGTTGCCGATGTGCGGAAAGGTGAAGGTGACGATCTGGTCCATGTAGGACGGATCGGTGAGAATCTCCTGGTAGCCGGTGATGGCGGTGTTGAAGCACACCTCGCCGACCGCTTCGCCGACCGCGCCGCAACCGACGCCAGGTAGGATCATGCCGTCCGCCAGGACGAGCACGCCCGTGGCGTCGGGGGGCAGGGGAGCGGTCAACCGCGCATCCTTGTGGCCTTTAAGAATTGGGCGCGGGGGTAGCGGTCGGGGGCGGCCCCGTCAACGCGGTTCCCGGCCGGCCTTTTGGCGGAGTAGGATGGGTCATGCTCGAACTTCGTCCCAACTGCGAATGCTGCGATCGCGACTTGCCGCCGGACAGCGTCCTGGCCCGTATCTGCAGCTTCGAATGCACCTTTTGCGCCCCGTGCGCCGAGGCGCGTTTCGGCGACCTATGCCCCAACTGCGGCGGTGGTCTGGTGGCGCGGCCCATCAGGCCGGACGCGGCGCTGTCGCGTTTCCCGCCCTCCGGCGAGAGAGTGACGAAACCTCATGCCGGCTGCGCGGCCCGCTGAAACTGATTGTACGTCCGATTGCCGCCAGACGCGCCGCCATATCGATTCCAAAGACCAGGCGGCATACGCGGAGAATGAGGATGTCCTACGTCGTCACCGGCCTTGCGCCAGCGCCCTTCGAGCCCCTGTACGGGCTCGGCGAAGAGGCGCTCGCTCAGCGTGGCGCACGCCGGCTCACCGCGGCGGTGAACGATCGCTTTCCCTGCCGGGTTAGCCTTGAGGACGCACGTCCAGGCGAGAGCGTGATCCTGCTCAACTTCGAACATCAGCCTGCCGCCACACCCTATCGTAGCCGCCATGCCATTTTCGTCAGAGAGGGTGCTCGCGAACCGGCTCGCCTGACCGATCGCATGCCGGCGATCCTGGCCGGTCGGCCGCTAATCGCCCTGCGGGCCTTCGACGAAACCGGTGAGATGCTTGAGGCCGCAATCGCGCCTGGCCCCGACGTCGAAGCCGCCGCCCTGCGCCTGCTCGCCGACCCGCGCGCGGCCTATCTGCATGCCCACAACCCGGTCCGCGGCTGCTACGCCGCTCGGATCGATCGGACCACTAGCTAAGGTTTGAATTTCTAGTGAAACTTTGAATCTAACATTTACGAGGCAGCCGATGTCGGGCGGGATGTCAGATTCGTTCCACTAGGTCGGGTCAACATTGACCTTATCGGGCCACAGGCGGCGGACGGCCCAGGTTCGCATCCGCCAGCCGACGATAAACAGGGCCACGAGCGCTAGTGACACCGCGCCCGACGAGGGGTGTGGAAGGGCCGCGGTCAGCACCAGGAACAGTGGCGGCGTCACCAGCATGAGCGCGAACAGATACCAGCGCTGCGACCTTGGAACTTCCTTCGACACCAAGTCGGCTACCAGAGCCGCATAGCCCCACATCGCCGCGCAGGTGAGGCCGATGGCCACGACCAGACCGCCATAGATCGTCATCGCGGCCGTCGATCTGGCCAAGCGCGTCGCGGCCGGAATCAACGCCACCAGACTCAGCAACACCAGGGTGATGACGGTGATCGGCGCGTCGACGGTGAGGATCATGGCCATGAATCGCCGATGCGCCAGCCAGAAGACGGCGATAACCACCGCGCTGAGAGAATAGACGTCCAGCTGAGGTGCGACACTGGCCCAGGCCTGCGCCAGATCCATGCCATGCGTCAGCGGCGGAGCGATGCCGGCCGCCAGCAAGGTCAGGGCGATGGCGAAGACGCCGTCGGTCAGCATCATCAGCCGATCGTACCAATGCCGGTGCCGCCGCCGAGCCAGGCCTTCGTCGCTGTCGAGGGATTCCAGTTGCCCCATGGTCGCCCCGCGTTTTGCCGCGGAGAGCTTACACCACCAATGGATTGGGGACAGTTTCGCCACGCTGGCGACTCAGCCGCCGCGAGGCGCTAACGTTGCGCGGTGCGCTATGACGAACGCTTCCTCGATGAGGTGAAGGGACGCCTCAGGCTGTCCGACGTTATCGGCAAGACAATTAAGCTTCGCCGCCAGGGCCGAGAATATGTCGGCCTCTCGCCATTCACCAAAGAGAAGACTCCGTCGTTCTTCGTCAATGATGACAAGGGATTCTTCCACGACTTCTCGTCCGGCAAGCACGGCGATCTGATCACCTTTCTGCAGGAGACCGAACGTCTCAGCTTCACCGAGGCGGTCGAGCGCTTGGCCGCCGAGGCCGGCGTGCCGTTGCCCGCCGTCGATCCGCGCGCCGAGGCCGAGGAGAAGCGGCGGCTCGGGCTTACCGACTGGGTCGATGCGGCGGCCAAGTGGTTCGAAGCCCAACTGGCGAGGCCGGTGGGGCAGGCGGCGCGCGCCTATCTCGAGGGTCGGGGCCTGGCTCAATCGGAATGGCCGGCGTTCCGGATCGGCTATGCGCCGGCAAGTCGCGCCGGGCTCAAGGATTATTTGATCGCCAAGGGCGCGCTGCCAGCCGATCTGGTCGCCGCTGGTGTGCTAATCGCCCCCGAGGATGGCGGCTCGCCCTATGACCGTTTCCGCGACCGCATCATCTTCCCGATCGCCGATGGGCGTGGCCGCACGATCTCCTTCGGCGGCCGGGCCATGGATCCGGGCGCGACAGCGAAATATCTCAACGGCCCCGACAGCCCACTATTCGACAAAAGCCGGGTCCTCTACGGCCTTGCTGAAGCCCGGAAGCTTTTGCACGCTGGCGGCGCCGATGCGCCGCTGGTGGTGGTCGAAGGCTACATGGACGTCATCGCCTGCCAGAGGGCTGGCGTCGCCGCCGTCGCCGCCATGGGCACCTCGCTCACCGAGACGCAGATGGAGATGCTTTGGCGCCTGCACCCCGAGCCGACCCTGAGCTTCGACGGCGATCGGGCCGGGGCCCTGGCCGCCGGCCGTGCAATCGACCGGGCTCTGCCGCTGCTGAGGCCAGGACGCAGCTTCCGTTTCGCCGTCGTCAGCGGTGGCAAAGACGCTGACGATATCCTCCGCGAGCAGGGCCCGGCGGCGCTCAAGGGCCAGCTCGGCCAATCGATCCCCTTCGCCGAGGCCCTGTTCAGGCGCGAGCGCGACGCTGCGCCGTTGGATACGCCAGAGGGCCGATCGGGTCTGCGTCGACGGCTGCGCGAGGCCGCCAGCGCCATCGGCGATGGCGACCTGGCCGGCGAGTATCGCCGCACGCTGGAAGCCGCCTGCGCCCGCCTTTTCGCGCCGCCCGCGGCCGCGCCGCCGCGAAGTTATGCCGGCGGGGCGAACCGGAGCCGCCGTTTCGCGCCGACCTTCACGCCGCCCGCCACCCCGGAGGCCCGGGCCGGGGCCCTCCGCCTCGCCAAGGCCCCCGATCGTGTCGCCTCCGCCCTCGCCTGGTGGGCTCTGCGCGACCCGGAAGTTGTCGATGATCACTTCGAGGCGTTCGAGGCCTTGGGGTTCGGCGATCCGGCCTTGGCGCCACTGTCTGGACGCCTCATCGAATTGCGGCTGGCCGGCGGGCGCCTTGACAGCGAGACCCTCCGACGCCATCTGGCGAACAGCGAATTTAGCGCGCTGCTGATTGACATCGACCGGGCCGCCGCGAAATCGGGCGCGCCCTTCATCCAAGCGGATGTCACCCTCGTAGCCGCAAGGTCGCAGTGGTCGCGCGCCTTTTCGGCCCTGAGCCGGCTGGTTGCGTTGGATGAGGCCTTGGCCGCCGCCCAGGAGGACCTGGTCGGGGGCCGCGACGCGTCCGCGCACCGATCGTTCAAGATCGAGCGTGACCGGCTGCGACGAGCGGTCGAGAGCGGCGAAATCTGGAGCGATTGAGAAACCCACCGCGCCGATGATGGCGCCCAAGACAATTTACGGCGCGTTCGAGCGCCGCGGAGACGAGGTCGATGACCACCACAACCACCGCCGCCGCCGCCGAGGCTCCCGAGACCCCGGCCGCACCCGACGGCCCGCTGCTCGATCTCACCGACGCCGCGGTCAAGCGGTTCATCCGCCAGGCCAAGACCCGCGGCTATGTGACCATGGACGAGCTCAACAAGGTTCTGCCGTCCGACGAGGTTACCTCCGAGGCGATCGAAGACACCCTCGCGATGCTCTCGGAAATGGGCGTCAACGTCGTCGAGGCTGAAGACGAGGCCGTCGAAGGCGGCGAAGTTGCGGTGCGTGAAGAAAACGCCGTCGCCGAAACCTCGGAAAAGCCCAGCGCCTTCGACCGCACCGACGATCCGGTGCGCATGTACCTGCGCGAAATGGGCTCGGTCGAACTGCTTTCGCGCGAGGGCGAAATCGCCATCGCCAAGCGCATCGAGGCCGGTCGCGACACCATGATCCGCGGCTTGTGCGAAAGCGCCTTGACCTTTGAGGCGATCATGGTCTGGCGCGATGAGCTGGGCCAGGGCCGCATCCTGCTGCGCGAGGTCATCGACCTGGAGCAGACCTATGGCGGCCAGGTCGCCCAAGCGCTCAGCGAAGCCGCCATCGCCAGCGAAGCCCTGGATGCCGCCGAGGCGACCGGTGACGCTGGCGAAGCCACCGAGGGCGAAGACGGTAAGCCGGCCGATGACGACGACGACTTCGACGATGGGGCCGGGCCGACCATCAGCGCGATGGAGAGCGAGCTGCGCGAAGGGGTGATGGCCACCCTAGACGCCATCGCCGCCGAATTCGAAGCCTTCCGCCGCCTGCAGGAGAAACTGGTCGAGCATCGCCTGCGCGGCGAGGATCTGCCGGCTAACGATCGCCGCGCCTATGAGGCGGCGACGACCACCATCGTTCATCACCTCAAGACCCTTAAGCTCAACAACAACCGCATCGAGGCCCTGGTCGAGCAGCTCTACGCCATCAACAAGCGCCTCATGGGCTTGGAAGGGCGGCTGCTGCGCGCCGCTGACGGCTATGGCATTTCGCGGCC
>DATBOH010000191.1:0-10147 GCA_036553915.1 Caulobacteraceae bacterium
CGCCACGTAAGGCAGGTCGCGGTAGCGTCCGGCCATATCCATGCCATAGCCGACCAGAAACCGGGCGGGCGCGTCCCAGGCGAAATCGTCCGGCTCGATGGCCCTGGTCCCGGGGGCCGGCTTGCGGGCGAAAACGCAGCTCAACACTTCGCGCGCCCCGCTCTCGTGGGCCATCCGGACTGCCTGGGCCAAAGAGACGCCGCTGTCGGCGACATCGTCGATGATCAGCACCTGGCGCCCAATCACTGGCCGTTGCAGGCCAGCCAGGACAACGCAGGCGCCAGCGCTTTCAACGCCCTCGCCGTATGACGACAGCCACAAGGCGTCGTAGGCGAGCCGACGCTGGCGGCGAGCCAGGGCGCGGGTGAGATCGGCCGCGAACCACAGGCCGCCTAGCAGCAGGCATACCCCGATGGCGTCGTCGGCCAAGCGCGGGGCCAGCCGTTCGGCCAGACGCTCGACATGATCGCCCACCGCCTCTGCGTTCAGGAGAATCTTCAAACGCTCATCGGCTTCGATCACGGCGCGGTCCCAATTTGCCCCTGGCGCGCGAGCCCCTATCATGGACCGGGAGAATCGTGAGCCCCTCCGGCGTCCCCGGCCCAGACCCTTCGCAACCGATGAACACAAGTCCGGCCCCTGCTGTCGAGACCAGCGCCATCGCCCAGGCCCTGCCGGTGGTGCGTTTCGATCAGGCCGGCCGCGGGACGCTGCGTAGCCTCTCCTTCGCCCTGGCCCCGGGCTCCTTCCACTGGCTCACCGGCGGTCCGGGCAAGAGCGCGCTGCTGCGCCTGATGGCCTTGGCCGAACCGCCGGCCCAGGGGGTGGTGCAACTGTTCGGTCGAGATCTGGCCAGCCTGAGCCGCCGGGAGGCCGTCGCCATCCGCGGGCGCATCGGCGCGGTGCTCGCGCCGCTCGCCTTCATCGACCATTGGACCGTCTGGCAGAACGCCGCCATCGGGCCGAAGGTATCGGGACGAAGCCCGGATGAATTTGCTCGCGAGATCGATGCGGTGCTGCGGTGGCTGGGCTTGGCCAAACGGGCAGCCGCCGCACCCGGTGACCTGACGGCGGCCGAGCGCTTTCGCCTGGCGCTGGCCCGGGCGGCGGCGGGTCGCCCCGAGCTCCTGCTGATCGACGCGCCGCCCGACGGACTCGAACCCGTCGAGCGTGAACGGATCGTCAAGGCAGTCCATGAGCTGAACGCCGCCGGCGCCGCCGTGCTCATGGTTGCCGACCAGGCCATGCTCGGTGGCCAAGCGAACCTGCGGTTGCACGAGGGCCGCGCCATCCTCACCGAGGCGGCCAGCGGATGAGCGAGCGATTTCCGCCCCTGCTGAAGGCCAGGCCATGGTCGCGCATCGTCCCGGCCGCGGCGCTTTCGATGCTGGCGGTCGTAGCGGCCTTGACCTGTCTCATCGATCTGGCCGGATGGCGCCTGACGAGGCGCGTCGACGCAAGGCTGGCCGGGGCGACCAGCATCGTTGTTTGGACGCATGGCCTGGAGAGCGCCGATGCGGCTCAGGCGCGCGCCGCCGAGATCCTCATCGATGCGCCAGGCGTGCGCTCGGTGACCCTTCTGGATCCGAGGCCTGACGATGAAGCCATCGCCGCCGCGCTGGGCGCGCCAAAGGCGACGACACGGCTGCTGAAGCTTTCCGTGGCCCCCGGCGCCGCGCCAACGCTGGTCATGCGACTGGCCAAAGCCGATCTTCCGGCCCGGGCCTCGACGCGCCCGCCGGCCGCGACCGGCGGATCCAAGCTCGAACTGATCGGCCTGGCGGTGATCGTCATCGCCCTGGCGCTGTTCGCCCTGACCTGCGGGATCGAGGCGGCTCGTGAGGTGCGGCGCGGCTGGTCGGCGCTTGAGCTGGCGCGCCTCGGCGGGGCCTCGGATGGCTGGCTGACGGCGGTCGCCGCCCGGCGCACCGCCGGCCTGACCGGCGCCAGCCTGTTGTGGGGCGCGGCCGGGGCCCTGGTCGGCAGCGCCTTCATCGCGACCGCCGGGCCGCTGCCAGGGCTGGGCGGGCTTACCCGCGCCGATATCATTTCACCCTGGCCGCTGATTCTGGTCGCGCTGGGACTGGCTGGGCTGGCGGCCGCCTGGGCTGCCGCCGCCTCGGCCGTCCGACGTTCGCCGTGAAAGGTCTGGCGGCGCTGCTGGTCGTGGCCGTGATCTGGATCGCGGGCCTGCTGGAGTTTGCCGACCGGGTGGCGCGCCTGACCCCTGCCGACGATCCGCCAACCGCCGACGGCATTGTCGCCCTGACCGGAGCCTCGGACCTTAGACTAGCGGCGGCCACCGATCTGCTGGAGCGCGGAAAGGGCCGGCGGCTGCTTGTCTCCGGCGTCAACCGTTCGGCGACCCGCAGCGATCTGTGGACCGTAACCGGGGCCGCCAAGCCGCTGTTCGACTGCTGTGTCGATCTCGGATTCACCGCCGCCGACACGCTTGGCAACGCCCGCGAGGCTGGCCAATGGGCCAAGGCCATGGACTATCGCAGCCTGATCCTGGTGACTGCCGACTATCATATGCCCAGGGCCATGATCGAGCTGCACGCGGCCATGCCGGAGGAGGCGATCAGCGCCTATCCCGTCGCCACCGGCACCCTCGACGCCCGACGCTGGACCCAGAACTCTCAGAGCGCGCGGCGAATGATGGTCGAATATTGCAAGTACCTCGCCATCCTGACCCGCGAGGCTGTCTTGGGCCTCGACGGCGGCGTGAGCGCAAAAGGGTGACGGTGGCGCTGCGTTCGGCGGCGTTCGTGGCGCTGTTCTATCTGTGGTGGACGGTGCTGGCCCTGGGGATGCTGCCGCTACTCATCCTGCCGCGTGCGGCGATGAGGGCGGCAATGCGCCTCCAGGCCAAGATCAGCATGGCCCTGCTGCGCCTGGTGTGCGGGGTGCGGGTCGAGTTTCGCGGTCTTGAGCACCTGAGCGCCGGGGCGGTCCTGATCGCCGCCAAGCACCAGTGCATGTTCGACACCATCGCCCCCATGAGTCTGCTGGCTGACAGCGCCTTTGTGATGCGAGACAGCCTGCTCAGGATTCCATTCTATGGCTGGTATGCATTGAAGGCCGGGATGATCCCCGTCGATCGCCAGGGCAAGGCCAGCGCCCTGCGCGCCCTGCTGGCCCGCGCCCGCGCCGCCCTTGCGGCCGGCCGCCAGGTGGTGATCTTTCCCGAAGGCACCCGGGTCGCCCCCGGCGCGACCGGAGTCTACAAGCCCGGCGTGGCGGCGATCTATCGCGGCCTGGAGGTCCCTTGCCTGCCGATGGCGACCAATTCCGGGGCCCACTGGCCGGCTCATGGCCTGATCCGCCAGCCGGGGGTGATCGTCTATGAGTTCCTGGAGCCGATCCCGGCCGGTCTTGATCGCAAGCGATTCATGGCGGTGCTGGAAGAGCGCATCGAGACTGCCTCGACCGCCTTGCTCGCGACTTAGGCGGCCTCGCGAGCCTCCACCATGGCCAGCAGCTTTTCCATCGCCCGGTCGGCGATACCCTCGGCGCGCAGGTGCGCCACCAGGTCGGCGAGATAGTCGACGTTGCGGCCCGAAAGGCCGCGGGCCCCGGCGATCAGTTCGGCCTGTCGCTCAAGACTGAGATCGCCGGCCCATTGCGGATGGCGCCGGTCGGAGACGAAGGCCAGGGCCAGGACCTGGCGGCCATCGTCAAGGCGGGCCCGCGCGTAGTGCTCTATATAGGTCTCGGTCGGCTGCTCGCGCTCCATCAAATAGGCATGCGTCGAGGCCCAATCGCTTTCGGCGACGCGGTAGGCGATGCCGCGCACGGATCCGCCCGGCGCCAGGCCCAGGACCAGGCCCTTGCGGGCCGGGGCGCCGCGATGGTGAACGGAATAGATGCAGAAGGCCCGCCGCCGGCCATGGCACAGTGCCGCGCGCCGCTCTACAAAGGCGAAACCGGGCCGCCACATCAGCGAGCCGTAGCCGAACACCCACCGCCCTGTGACCACGCCCGCGTCTCGACCTGATGTCCATTCACCGCCGGCGCGCGCCCGGCGCCTGGGTCTTTACGGCCCGTTCATCGCCTTGGCCATCGCCCTGGGCGCGTGGAGCCTGGTCTGGGTCGCCCTGGCGTGGGGAATCGAGAGCCGTCTTGACGGCCTCGCGATCCGCGAAGTGGCGCACGGGACGACGCTGGCCTGGAGCCGCCGGCAGGTGAGCGGCTATCCCTTCCGCCTGGACCTCGAATTCGACAACCTCGTTTGGCGCAACGCCGCCGGGTCCGGGCTGAAGCTGCCGGAACTGAAGACCGAAACCACCTTGCTCGCCTTTGGCCATTGGGTCGCCTTTGCGCCAGCCGGGGCGACGATCCTGCGCGGACCCAAGGGCCCCGTCACCGTCTCAGCCCAGGTGCTGCGGGCCTCGATATCCGCCCTCGGCGCCCATCCTCCCAGCCTGTCGGTGGAGGGCGCCGCCATGACCTTCAAGCCGAGCGCCGGCGCGGCTCCCTATTGGTTGACCGCGGCTGACGGACTGCACCTGCACAGCCGGGCCGGGCCGAACGATCATGGAGCTCTGTTCGTCGAGCTCGACAAGGCGATGGTTGACCCCTCGACGCCGATCGGCCGACTGGCGGGGGAGGCGCCGCTGGAGCTGACGGTCGACGCCCTCTTCGACCACGCCTCGGCCTTGCAAGGTCCGACTCCGGCGAGCGCGCTGGCCAACTGGCGGGCCGCCGGCGGCTTGGCCCACCCACGGGCGGTGAGCGTGCAGCTCGGCGGCCTGACGCTGAGCGCCGACGGCGGCGCGGTCGGCATCGACTCCGACGGGCGGCTGAACGGCCGCCTCACCCATGCCGGCCTGCCGCTCCTCAGCTTCGCTGGCGGGCGGACCCGGGCGGCCGGCGCGGTCGACATGGCCCCGGCGCCGAAGCTTTATTGACAGGCCTTCGACGCCGCCCCCATAGGCGGCGGCATGACCGCCGCTCCCAGCCGCCCACAAGCGAAGGCGGGCATCCTCGAAATCGACGCCTATACGCCAGGCAAGGCGCAGGTCGATGGCGTCGTCGATCCGGTCAAGCTGTCTGCCAATGAAAACATCCTCGGCTGCAGCGAGGCCGCCAAGGCGGCGTTCGCGGAGGCGGCCGCCGATCTGGCGCTCTACCCGGACAGCCGCGGCGAGATTCTGCGCGAAGCGGTAAGCCGGCGCCATCGCCTGGAGCCGGAGCGCATCGTACTCGGTTGCGGCACCGACGAGATCTTCGCCCTGCTCAGCCAGGCGATGCTGACCCCGGGCGACAACATCGTTCAGGGCCAGTTCGGATTTGGCGCCTATGCCATCGCGGCCCGGGCCAATCAGGCCGAGGTGCGCTTCGCGGCCGAGCCGAACCTGCGCATCGATGTCGAGGCCATGGTCGCGGCGGTGGATTCGCGCACCCGGCTGATGTTCATCGCCAACCCAGCCAATCCCACCGGCACCTTTGTCACCGCCGCCGAGATCGAAGCCTTGCACGCGGCGCTGCCGCCGCAGGTGCTGTTGGTGCTGGACGGGGCCTATGCTGAGTTCAACCGCGACCCGGGCTTCGCCGACGGCCTCGATCTGGCCCGCGCCGCCGACAACATCGTTGTCACCCATACCTTTTCGAAGCTGCATGGCCTGGCTTCGCTCCGGGTGGGCTGGGCCTATGCCCCACGCGCCATCGCCGACGCGGTCGAGCGCATCCGCCTGCCGTTCAATACCTCGATCGTCGGCCAACGCGCGGCGGTGGCGGCCCTGGCTGACACCGGCTTCCAGGCCCGATCGGTGGCGCATGTGGAACGCTGGCGGCCCTGGCTGACGCAACAGCTCGGCGGCCTGGGGCTCGACATAACCCCGTCGGCGGCCAATTTCGTACTGGTCGGATTCCCGACCGAGCCCGGACGCACGGCGGCCGAGGCCGAGGCCTTCCTCGCCCAGCGCGGCTATATCCTGCGCGGGGTCGGCAACTATGGCCTGCCGGACCACCTACGCCTGACCATCGGCCTTGAAGAACGCAACCGCGCCATCGTCGCCGCCCTGGCTGAGTTTCTGGGGCCGTGAGCGGTCCCCTGTTCGACCGCCTGGCGATCGTCGGCGGCGGCCTGATCGGCTCGTCGCTGGCCCGCGCCGCCCGGAGCCGTCAAGCCGCTGGCGAGATCGTCATCGCCGACCCCGACGCCGCCGCCCGGGGCCGCATCGAGGCCCTCGGCCTCGCCGATCGCGTCCTCGCCGACCCGGCCGAAGCGGCACGCGGGTCTGATCTGACGATCCTGGCCGCTCCGCCGCTGGCCATCGCCGGCCTCGCGCGGCAGGTCGCGCCGGCCCTCGCCGATGGCGCCATTCTCACCGACGTCGGCTCGGTCAAGACGGTGATCGCCGAAGCCTTCGCCGAACTGCCCCAGCGGATCATGGCCATTCCGGGCCATCCGATCGCCGGCACCGAGCAGTCGGGACCTGACGCCGGCTACGCCAGCCTGTTCGTGGGCCGCTGGACCATTCTGACGCCTCTGGAGCGCAAGGACGCGGCCTACGCCGCCGCCGTCGGCCGCCTGACCGCTTTCTGGGAGCGGCTTGGGGCCCAGGTCGAGATCATGGACGAGCGCCATCACGACCTGGTCTTGGCCGCGACCTCGCACCTACCTCACCTGATCGCCTACAACATCGTCGGCACCGCCGCCGACCTTGAACAGGTGACGCGCGGCGAGGTGATCAAATATTCAGCCGGCGGGTTCCGCGACTTCACTCGCATCGCCGCCTCCGATCCGGTGATGTGGCGCGATGTGTTCCTCGGCAACCGCGAGGCGGTCCTGGAGATTCTCGGGCGCTTCACCGAGGACCTGCAGGCGCTCTCGCGAGCCATCCGCTGGGGCGAAGGCGACAAGCTGTTCGAGCTGTTCTCTCGCACGCGCGAAATCCGCCGCGGCGTGATCGAGGCCGGCCAGGAGACTCCGGAACCCGACTTCGGGCGTCATCACGAGGACGACTGAGGCGGACTTGCCCTGTCGCTCCGGTGATCTAGGGTGAACGCGGCGAGGAAGAGATCATGGACAAGCGAAACGCGCTGACGATCGCATGGGCGCGGACGCTACGACGGCCATGACCGAAACCCACGGACCTTGGGGCAAGCCCACGCCGCCGGTCAAACCGCCGCCGCGGCTGAGGCTCGGTGTGGTTCTGTGGCTGGGCGTCCTGGCAGCCCTCGGCGTCCTGATCCTTGGTTTGTCGCTGTTGGTTCCCGGCCAGACGCCGGGCGCCCAGGATGGCTTCCAGATCGTGCGCCTCGTGGGACTGGCGGCCCTGGTCTCCAGCGGCCTGCTCACTGTTCGCCGCGTCGACGTGCGCGGCGGGGTCCGCAACGCCCTGACCTGGGGGCTGATCCTGATCGTACTGGTGCTCGGCTACGCCTACCGCCAGGACGCCGTGGATGCCGGCCAACGCCTTCGCGCGGCGCTGTTCCCGGCCTTCGCGGCCCAGACGGCGCCGCGATCGATTCAGATCGGCCAGAGCGAGGGCGGGGGCTACTACGTCATGGGCCAGGTCAACGGCGCGCCGGTGCGGTTCGCCATCGACACCGGGGCCAGCGATGTGGTCTTGAGCCCCGCCGACGCGGCGCGCGCTCATGTCGCCCCGGGCGGTCCAGACCAGCCCAGCGAGACCGCCAACGGCGTCGGCTATGGCGCCAAGACCACGGTTTCCAGCTTGGCGGTGGGCCCGATCCGGCTTTCCAACGTCACGGTGTTCGTCAATCGCGCGCCGATGAACATCTCCCTGCTCGGAATGTCGTTCCTGAGCCGCCTGGAGTCGTTCCAGGTGCGCGGCGACCGCATGATCCTGACCGCCAAGGATTGCGCGAGCCCCAGCGGCTGCAAACCCTGACCGCGCGAAAGGACCCTTAGCAATGCTGCACTGGCGGATCGGCGAGGTCACGGTGACCCGGATCGTCGAGATGGAAATGCCCATCGCCTATAGCGAACGCCAGCCGTTTCTGGCCGAGGCGACGCCGGAGGCCCTGCGCGCCATTCCCTGGCTGTACCCGCATTTCGTCAACGGCGAGGACCAGATGCTGCTGTCGATCCACGCCCTGCTGGTCGAGGCGCCCGGCCTGCGTCTGGTGGTCGACACCTGCATCGGCAACGACAAGGCCCGCGGCTTTCTCGGCGGACGGGCGCTGTCGACGCCGTTCCTCGACCACCTCGCCGAAGTCGGCTGGAACCGCGAGACCGTCGACGCAGTCGTCTGCACGCATCTGCACGTCGACCATGTCGGCTGGAACACCATGCGGGTCGGCGAAGCCTGGGTTCCGACCTTTCCCAAGGCCCGCTATCTCATCGGCCGGCGCGAATATGAGCATTGGTCGGCGGTCGACGAGGGCGAACAGCCGCAGATCCTCGCCGATTCGGTGCAACCGATCTTCGACGCCGGCCTCGCCGAACTGGTCGAAATGGACCATCGGATCAGCCCCGAGATCGCCTTGGTTCCCAGTCCAGGCCACACGCCGGGTCACGTCTGCGTGGCCATCGAATCGCGGGGCGAAAGGGCGGTGATCACCGGCGATTCCACCCATCATCCATGCCAGCTCGCCCACCCCACCTGGTCGCCGCCGTTCGATTCCGACCCCAAGGCTTCGGCTGCCATGCGCGCCAACCTTTTCGCTGACTGGGCCGAGACCGGAGTGCTGGTCATCGGCACCCACTATGCGACCCCGACGGCCGGACGCGTGCGCCGCGATGGCGACGCCTATCGGCTCGATGTCTGAACCGTCATGGATCGATCGGGCCCGGTCAGGGGTTCAAGCTTGACGGTGTGGTCTTACCCCGTGGAGGAGCCGTGATGACAACGCCCATCAAGATCGCCGCCGCCTGCATTTTGGTGTTGCTCCTGAGCGCCTGCGCCGCCGGCGGCATCGAATCCGGGCAGGCCGCCCACGCCGGCATGCTTTCGGAATTCCTGCTTGGTCTTTGGCATGGAATCATCGCCCCCTTCACCCTGTTGGTCGAGATCCTGCACAAGCTCTTGCCCAAGACCATTCCGTGGGCGATCCGGATGTATGAGACCAAGGCCGACGCCGTGGTCTATGACATCGGCTTCTATATCGGCCTCGGCTCCGGGCCGGCCCTCGCCTGGCGGCGCTGGGGTTAGAGTTCGAGTTCGTCGAAGCTGGCGATGGCGCCCTTCTCCGGCGGGCCGTCCCGGACCACCCGCACCGCTTTCAGGCCCGCGGCCCGCGCCGCCGCGACTTCCGCCGGCGCGTCGCTGAGAAACAGGACCGCCCCCGGGGTTTCCCCGAGTTCGCTCGCCAGGGCGGCGTAGCTGGCGGCCTCGCTCTTGGCTCCGACGCCGGTGTCGAACCAGGCCGAAAACAGCGCCGAAAGATCGCCGGCCGTGGTGTGGGCGAACAGCAGCTTCTGCGCCTCCACCGAGCCGGAAGAATAGACCGCCAGCCGTTTGCCGGCGGCGCGCCAGCGCGCCAGGGCGCCCGGCACGTCGTCATACACCGGGGCCTTCAGCACGCCGCTTTCATAGCCGCCGCGCCAGATCTTGCCCTGCAGGCTCTTGAGCGGGGCGGCCTTGCGATCCGCATCGCTCCAGCGTTCCAGGGTGGCGACGGCGGCGGCGTCGTCAGCCACGCCTTCGCTGGCCTTGACCGCGGCCATCTCGGCCAGGCCCGGATGTTCGGCGACGAAACTGGCCAGGCGGGCGCGGGCATAGGGGAACAGCGTCCGGTGGACGAAGGCAATGTCGGTGGTGGTGCCCTCGATATCGACAACGACGGCGCGAACGTCGGCGATCAAGTGACGGTCGCCTCGAACTTCGCGAATCGCTCGGCGATTGGCGAGCCGGTGAAGTGCGCCTCCCAGCCGTCCGGCGAGATGAATAACCTCAAGGCGGTGAAGCGGGGGCTGGGACCCATGTCGAACCAGTGAGCCGTCTGGGCCGGAACGCGGATCAGGTCTCCGGCCTCGGCGTCGAACAGAAACACCTTGCCGGCCTTGTGCAGATAGAAACGCGCCGCGCCTTCGACAAAGAACCGCACCTCGTCATCGGCGTGGGTATGCTCGGCCAGAAATTTGGCGCGCAGGGCGGTGCGGTCGGGGTGGTCTGGGTCAAGGCGGATGACGTCCACGGATCGGTAGCGACCCTCGGCCTTCAGGCGGGCGATG
>DATBOH010000239.1:0-5292 GCA_036553915.1 Caulobacteraceae bacterium
CGATTCGGTCGAGCGCGTCCAGTCTGAAGGTCCGAAGGATCTGCGCGATCTCGTCTGGCTCCCGGCTCAGATCGCCTTTCGATCCGGGAGTTCCGTGAACGCCTTGCTGCCGACGCGCTATCCCGGGGCGGATCCGGCCCAGGACGTCGGCCTCCGGTTGGCGCGGCGGACCGACTGGAACGAGGAGAGCTGGGGAACGCGCGGGGCCGGCCAGCACGAATGGGCGCTTGGCCAGGAGGCCGACGCCGGGCTGTTGTCGCTGCGCCGGCTGAGTTTCAAGGTCGGCTGATGGCGGAATCGCGGATCAATCCGACGCTGTTCGACAAGCTCGTCTCAGGCCTGGACATGCAAGGGTTTGACGAACCGGAGTCCGGCCGCGGCGAGGCCAGCCGCTCGACCATGCGCTACTATTCGGCGCCGCGCGTCGACCGATTCAATGAACGGGCTCTGCGCCAGACGGTGATGCGCGAACTCAACTGGCTGCTCAACACCACCAGTCTTGAGTCGCTCGAGGACCTTGAGCCCTACCCGCAGGTGCGCACCTCAGTGCTTAATTACGGGGTCCGCGATCTGGCTGGGAAGACCCTGACGCGCAGCGTCGTCGCTGGCCGGGCCAAGCAGATCAGAGACGCCATTCGCGCCTTCGAGCCGCGCCTGGAACCCACGCAACTGGATGTCGAAGCCCTGACCACGACCGAGCGCGAGAACGCCGTCACCTATGTGATCCGCGGCGATGTCGTGAGCGCCGTTCAAGCCATGCCGGTGGAATTCAAGACCGACGTCGAACTCGACACCGCCGCCGTCACCCTTCGGGAATAGCCGCCGATGGATCCTCGCCTGCTGCGCGCCTACAACGAAGAGCTGACCTATCTTCGCGAGGCGGCGCGGGAATTCGGCGAAGAAAACGAGGTCGTGGCCGGCCGGCTTGGCCTCAAGACCCCAACTGATCCCGACCCCTATGTCGAACGCCTGCTGGAAGGCGTGGCGTTCCTGGGCGCGCGCGTGCGGCTCAAGCTCGACGATCAGTTTCCGGATTTCACCCAGCATCTGCTGCACGCCATCCAGCCGCATTATCTGGCCCCGACCCCGTCGATGTGCGTGGCGGCCTTTGAGCCCCAGGAGGGCGATCCGGCCTTGGCCGAGGGATTCAGGATTCCTCGCCTGACCGAGCTGAGCGCCACCGCCAAGGACCAGGGTGGCGCGACGGTCACCTTCCGAACCGGCCAGGAGGTCACTCTCTGGCCGCTGAAGATCGTCGAGGCCGAATATCTATCGACCCGCGCCTCGGTGGCGGCCTTCGCCGACGCCGCCGGGGTTCGCGCCGAGGCCGGCTTGCGCCTGCGATTTGCTTCCACCGGAGGCATCGCCTTGTCGGCGGTCAAGCCTGATCGGCTGCCGGTGTTCTTTGCCGGTTCGGAAAGTCTGCCTGGAGAGCTCTATCGCCAAGTGCTGGGCGAAACCCTCGCCGTGATCGCCAGGTCTCCGGAATCGGCCGCAGGAGGGGAGGGCTGGGTAAAGCTCGATCGGCCGGAGGAGCACGGCTTTGACGACGATTGCGCCTTGCTCCCGGCCGAGGGCCGGGCGTTCGCAGGCTACCGGTTGCTGAGCGAATATTTCGCCTGCCCCGAACGATTCCTGTTCTTCACCCTCAAGGCGCTCGGCAAGGCTTTCCAGCACTGCCAGTCAAGCTGTGACGTGGTCTTGCTGTTCGACCGGTCGTCGGAGGTCCTGGCGGGGGCCCTGCGGCCCACGCATCTGCGCCTCTTCGCGACCCCAGCGATCAATCTTTTTGAAAAACAACTCGGCCGGGTTCAGGTGAGGCCTTATGAGCATGAGTATCAGCTCATTCCAGATCGCGCCCGGCCGCTCGATTTCGAGGTTTGGTCCGTTACCGACGTGCAGGCCTATGGCCGCTCCAACACCGATCCGCGGCCCGTGGCCCCGCTCTATGCCTTTGGCGCGCTGCTCTATGACTGGCGAGAGGCGTTGTTCTATGCGCCCAGACTGACGGTGCGCCGTCTCTCCACCAAGGAGCAGCGCCGCCGCCGGCGCGGCGACTATCTGGGCGTCGAGACCTGGATCAGCCTGACCTCGCCGGGCGGGGCGGACCGGCTCGACGACATCCATGAACTGGCGGTGCGGGCGCTGGTCACCAATCGCGAGTTGCCTGAACTGATGCGCTTTGGCGGCGGCAGCGATCTCAGCCATGGCGGCGGACCGGTACGGACCGTCACCATGATCCGGCCGCCCACCCGGCCGCAGCCGCCACTGGGACTCAGCGATGGGGCCTGGCGGGTGATCGGCCACCTGACGCCCAACTATGCGACACTGGGCGGTCTCGAAAACGGCGATCCCGCGCTGTTGCGCGATCATCTGGCCCTTTACGGGCGCATGGACGATCCGGCCCTGCGTCGCCAGATCGATGGAATCCTCTCGGTGCGGTCGCAGCCGGTCACGCGGAGGGTCCCAGGGCATGAGCGTCTGGCCTTCGCGCGCGGGCTGCGGATGACCATCCGGCTTGATGACGCCGCATTCGAAAACGCCCGGATGTACCTTTTTGCCGCCGTGCTCGAGCGATTCCTGGCCGAATTCGCGACGGTGAACTCGTTTGTCGAATGTATCTTCGAAAGTCCGCGGGAAGGAGTGTTCGCTCGATGGCCGCCGAGGATGGGCCAGCGCCGGAACATCTGAGCTTTCTGCGCAAAATCGCGCACGAGGCCGATCGCTATGGGGTGTTTCCCGTGCTTCGCGGCGCCGAGGCGCGCGCGGGCGGGCGGCCTCGCATCGGTCGCTCCCGGTCGCCGACCGAAGACATCGTCGAATTGCGCCAGACCCCGACCCTGGGCTTCGCCGCCTCGACCCTGGATCGCATCGACGTTCGCGGCGATCGCGGCGTCGTCAGCGGCTATTGGCTTGGTCTGACCGGGCCGATGGGCCCGTTGCCTCTGCACCTCACCGAGTTCGCCAGCTATGAGCGGCGCTACGCCAGCAAGCATCCATTCGGGCGCTTTCTCGATCTCCTGGCGGGGCGGATGTTGCAATTCTTCTATCGCGCCTGGGCCGATTCCCAGCCGGGCGCTCAGGCGGACCGCCCTGATGATGACCGTTTCGCCGGCTATCTCAGCCTCCTTTCCGGGGCGGCGGAGGGCGTGCCGGCCAACGCCGCCTTCCCGGCTCGCGCCAGGGCTGGCTATGCCGGCGCCTTCGCCTCTCGGCGCAGTCCGGCGGCCATTCAGGATGTGATCTCCGACCTGCTCCGCACCCCGGTGAAGCTGCTGGAATTCCAGCCGCGCTGGCGCGACATCGAAAACGCCGACCGGACCCGACTTGGCGGCGATTTCAATCAACTCGGCGGCGACGCCGTCTTGGGCGGCAAACTGTGGGGGGTTTCGGACGCCTTCCGGATCGTCATCCGCACCCGAAGTCTGCGCGACTATCAGGGCTTCTTGCCCACCGGCCTGAAATTCCGTGTGGCCGCCGAGGCGCTGGATGCACTCGCGCCTTCCCATTTGGAGTGGGACATCGCCCTGGAGATTCCCGAGCGCGCGGCGGCGCCGGCCCGCCTCGACGCCCGAGCGCGCCTCGGATGGACCAGTTGGCTGGCGCCCAAGTCGCGCGGTCCGCTGCGTTCAGACGCCCATCTTACCCGTGGCTCGAGCCGCTTCGCCGCCCGCCGAGAGATCGCCGCATGACCGAGATCAGCCGCACCGCCCTGTTCGGCCGCCTCGACCCGACCGCGCTCAAGGCCATCGAGACGGCCACCAGCTTTTGCAAGATGCGTGGAAACCCCTACGTTGAGCTGGTCCACTGGCTGCACATCCTGCTCCAGGATGCAGCCAATGACCTCGCCGCCATCCGCACAGCTTTCCAGATCGACGACGCGCGCCTGGCGAAGGATGTGGTGGCGGCCCTCGACGCCCTGCCGCGTGGAGCCACGTCGATCTCGGACTTCTCGCCGCAGATCGAGGAGGCGATCGAAAAGGGCTGGCTCTATGCGTCGCTGATGTTCTCGGCCTCGCGCGTGCGCACCGGGCATCTGATCTTCGGGATGCTCAAGACGCCGACGCTTAAGAACGCGCTGCAGTCGATCTCACTTGAGTGGCGCAAGATCCAGGCCGATCGCCTCGGCGATGAATTTGCGGCGATCTGCGCCAGATCGGCCGAAAATGCCACCGCCGATGGCGCTCCGGAGATTGGCGGCCAGCCGGCGCCAGCGGCTGCACCTGGCGGGAGCGCCCTGGCGCAGTTTTCCGTCGATCTCACCGAGAAGGCGCGCAAGGGCGAAATCGATCGGATCGTCGGCCGTGACGCGGAGATTCGCCAGGTCATCGACATCCTGCTGAGGCGACGGCAGAACAATCCGATTCTTACCGGCGAAGCGGGGGTCGGCAAGACCGCCGTGGCGGAAGGTTTCGCGCGCCGGATCGTCGATGGCGACATACCGCCCTCGTTGCGCGACGTGACCCTGCGGGCGTTGGACATCGGCCTGCTGCAGGCCGGCGCGTCCGTGAAGGGCGAGTTCGAGAAGCGCCTGCGCCAGGTCATCGACGAGGTCGAGTCGTCGGCCAAGCCGATCATCCTGTTCATCGACGAGGCCCACACTCTGATTGGCGCGGGCGGGGCCGCGGGCTCCGGCGACGCCGCCAATCTGCTCAAACCCGCCCTGGCGCGCGGGCGGCTTAGGACCATCGCCGCCACGACCTGGGCCGAATACCGGTTGTATTTCGAAAAGGATCCGGCCCTCACCCGCCGCTTCCAGACCGTCAACGTCGGCGAGCCCGAGACGGGAAACGCTGTCGCCATGATCCGCTCGGTGGCCCCGATGATGGAGAAGCACCATCAGGTCGTCATTCTCGACGAGGCGGTGGAGGCGGCGGTGAAACTGTCCCAGCGCTACATCCCGGCCCGGCAACTCCCAGACAAGGCGGTCAGCCTGCTGGACACCGCCTGCGCTCGCGTCGCGGTGTCTCAGCATGCCACGCCGGCCGAAGTGGAAGATCGCCGGCGTCGGCTGGAGCTTCTCGAGGTCGAACTCGAGGTCGCCAGGCGCGAGGAAGCGGGGCTCTACGCCGCCGGCGGCCGCGCGCCCAAGCTGGAAGAGCGGATTGCCGAAGCGCGGGCCGCGGTCGCAGAGATCGAGGCCAAGTGGACGGCCGAAAAGTCCGCCCTGGAAATGGTCGAAAGCGCCCGCGCCGCGCTCATCGACTCGCGCGCCGCCGCCAAGAATGGCGAGAGCGCCGATGAGGGGCCGCTCAAAAGCGCGCTTGAAGAGGCGAGGCGCGCCATGGCCTC
>DATBOH010000261.1:0-5530 GCA_036553915.1 Caulobacteraceae bacterium
ATGAGCTTAAGCTCGTCTACCCCCAGGCCGACGCGCCGCCTGAGCAATTCGCCGGCCTCGCCTTCGACCATTTCTTCCTCCAGCCCATGGATGGTCCCGATCGCGAGGCGGCGACCGCGGCGGCCATCGCCTATTGCCTGGCCCATCCCAAGTGGCGCCTCAGCCTGCAGACGCACAAATATCTCGGTATTCCGTGAGGGGCGGCGATGACCAGGGAGCGAGTTGAGGCGTTCACGGACGGCGTCGTGGCGATCGTCATCACCATCATGGTCCTGGAGATGCGTACGCCGGCCGACGCCAGCCTCGGGGCGCTATGGCGAGAGACTCCGATATTCGCCGCCTACGCGATCTCATTCGTGAACGTCGGGGTGTTCTGGAACAACCACCATCACATGCTGCACGCCAGCGACCATGTTGATGGCTCGGTGCTATGGGCCAACCTCTTCATGTTGTTCTGGCTGACGCTGGTGCCGTTCGCGGTCCGCTGGGTCGACGCCACCGATATCGCGCCGCTTCCGGTCGCCAGTTACGGCCTCGTGCTCGCCGGCGCCGCGATCGGCTATATGCTGCTGGAGCGATGCCTGATCGCCGTCAATGGGCCCCATTCCAAGCTCGCCCAGGCGGTCGGCGGCGAATGGAAAGGCTGGATGTCGCTTGGCGGATATTTCGCCGCCATTCCCCTCGCCTTCGTCGATCGCTGGATCTCGGTCGGCCTCTACGTCATCATTCTCATTGCCTGGTTCATCCCCGACCGGCGGATTGAATCGCGCCTCAAAGCGTGATCTTAGCGCCCGCCCATGCCCGAGCCGCACTTCGAAATCACCAAGGCCGCGAGCTTCGATGCCGCCCATCGTCTTCCCGATGGACCGGACGGGCACCGCTATGGCCGCCTGCATGGGCACTCGTTTCGTGTTGAAGCCACCTTGGCCGGAAAGGCGACGGGACCGATGGGATGGGTCGCCGACCTCGCCGAACTTGACCAGGCGCTGAAGGCGGCGGCCTCCGCGCTCGACCATTCCCTGTTGAACGACCACCCGGGCTTGGAGCAGCCGACCCTGGAGGCGCTGTGCCGGCATTTCGCCGAACGGCTCGGCTCGGTGTTTCCCCAACTTCGGCGGATCAGCGTCTCGCGGCCTACGGTCGGCGAAAGCTGCTCTCTCGATCTTGGCTAAGGTTCAGCCAACCTGGGCGCGGTGCCGCAGCATGGCGTCGGCGAGCACGCAGGCGGTCATCGCCTCGACCACCGGCACGGCGCGGATGCCGACGCAGGGGTCGTGTCGGCCCTTGGTGCGGATTTCGATCTCCTCGCCGGCTTCGTTGATCGACCGCCGCGGGGTCAGGATCGATGACGTGGGCTTGAACGCGACCCGGGCGACCACGCTCTGACCGGTGGAGATGCCGCCTAGAATGCCGCCGGCATGGTTGGAGAGAAACACGGGCCCCTCGGCGCCGGCCCGCATCTCGTCGGCATTTTCGGCGCCGGTGAGGGCGGCGGCGGCGAAGCCGGAGCCGATCTCGGCCCCTTTCGCGGCATTGATCGACATCAGGGCCGCCGCCAGTTCGGCGTCGAGCTTGCCATAGACCGGCGCGCCCCAGCCGGCCGGAACGCCGCTGGCCTCGACCTCGACGATCGCCCCCAGCGAAGACCCGGCCTTGCGCACCGCGTCGAGCCGTTCGGCCCAGACCGCCGCCGTCTTCGCGTCCGGAGACCAGAAAGGATTGCGTTCGATCTCGTCCCAGTCCCAGCGCGATCGATCGACGGCCAAATCGCCGATCTGCACCAGGGCGGCGCGCACCGAAATGCGCTCGCCCAAGACCTTGCGGGCGATGGCGCCGGCGGCCACCCTGGCGGCTGTCTCGCGGGCTGACTGCCGGCCGCCGCCGCGATAGTCGCGGACGCCATATTTGGCGAAATAGCTGTAGTCGGCGTGCCCCGGCCTGAAGGCCGTGGCGATGTCGTCATAGTCACCGCTGCGCTGATCGGTGTTTTCGATCAGCAGCGAGATGGGCGTCCCGGTGGTGACCGGGCCGCCATGCCGGGCGCGGACCGCGGCGTCTTCGAAGACCCCGGAAAGGATCTTCACCGCATCGGCTTCGCGCCTCTGGCTGACAAACCGACCGTGGCCGGGTCGCCGGCGATCGAGCCAGGACTGGATGTCGGCGTTCTCCAGACGGATCAGCGGCGGGCAGCCGTCGATGACGCAGCCAAGCGCCGGCCCGTGGCTCTCGCCCCAGGTGGTGACGCGGAAAAGATGGCCGAAGCTGTTGTGTGACATGGCGGCCCCCTGTTCATAAAGCCATACGGCCCAGGCGCAATCTTGGGCGACCTCGGCTATAGCGCGGACATGCGCAAGAGGACCCTCATTCCACCCTCCCCGGCCGAAGATGACTACCGAGCTCGGCCCAGCGAGATCGAGAGCGACATCGGCTCTGGGGTCGATCCGATGGCGCTGTTCGAGGACTGGCTCGCCGAGGCGGTGGCGCGCGAACCGGCCGACGCCAACGCCATGACCCTGGCGACAGTCGGGGCGGACGGTCTGCCGGACGCGCGCGTGGTGCTGCTTAAGGACGTCGATGCGCGTGGCTTCGTTTTCTACACCAATTTGGAAAGCGCCAAGGCCCGCCAGCTCGCCGTCCAAAACAACGCCGCCCTGGTTTTCCACTGGAAGTCGCTGCGCCGGTCGGTGCGGGTGCGCGGTCAAACCGCGCCCGTGAGCGAGGCCGAGGCGGACGTCTATTTCGCCACCCGCGCGCGCAGCGCCCAGATCGGCGCCTGGGCCTCGGAGCAATCGCGACCGATGCCGGACGATCACGCCCTCGAACGGCGGGTCGCGGAGGCGGCCATTCGCTTCGGCCTTGGCGCTCCCCCCAGGCCGCCGTTCTGGTCAGGCTTTCGCCTTTCGCCGCAATCGCTCGAATTCTGGCGTAGTCGGCCATTCCGGCTGCACGAACGGCAACTGTTCACCCGCGAGGGCGGCGCCTGGAAGCGGGAACGCCTCTACCCTTGAGGCGCCCGGGCAACCCGCGAAAGTGACAAGGCGACGACTTTGCGTATCATCCCGCCGCAGGCCAAGGAGACGCGCCGATGCAAGGTCTGATGCAGGACTGGCCGCTGACCGTTGATCGGATCATCGAGCACGCGGCGGTGTGGCATCCGGAGCGAGAGATCGTCACCCGCAGCCTCGAAGGTCCGATCGTCCGCACCAACTGGCGTGAGGTTCGCGACCGCGCCAATCGGCTTTCCTCGGCGTTGCTCTCTCTGGGTGTCAAACCCGGCGACCGCATCGCCACCATGGCCTGGAACAGCGCCCGTCACATCGAGGCCTGGTATGCGATCATGAACATTGGCGCGGTATGCCACACGCTGAACCCGCGCCTGTTTCCAGATCAGCTCTGCTACATCATCAATCACGCCGAAGATCGCATCCTGATCGTCGACGAGACCTTCCTGCCGGTGTTGGCCGAGCATCGGGCGCGGATGGCGTCCGTCCGCCACGTCATCGTGCTTGGCGATGAGGCGCGCGTGCGGGCCACCGGCTTCGAGAACGCCATCGCCTCGGAGACCCTGATCGCCAGCCATGCGGCGGACTGCGCCTGGGGTGGTTTCGACGAGAATACCGCCTGCGGCCTCTGCTACACCTCCGGAACGACCGGAAATCCCAAGGGCGTGCTGTATTCGCACCGCTCGAACTTCCTCCACACGTTGATCACCCTGCAGTCCGATCTGATGGGCCTGACGGCCCGCGACACGGTTTTGGCGGTGGTGCCGATGTTCCACGCCAACGCCTGGGGATTGGTCTTTTCCGTCCCGGCGACCGGGGCCAAACTGATCATGCCCGGCCAGAAGCTCGACGGACCATCGGTTCTGGAGCTTCTCGAAACCGAGAAGGTGACCTTCTCCGCCGCGGTGCCGACGGTCTGGCAGATGTTGCTGGCGCATCTGCGAGAAACCAAGTCCAAACCCTCCACCTTGAAGAAAGTTCTGATTGGCGGCTCTGCGGTTCCCGAGGCGATGATCCGGGCCTTTCATGACGACTATGGCGTCGAGGTCGTGCATGCCTGGGGTATGACCGAAACCTCGCCGCTCGGCACGGTGACGATGCTCACCCCTGAAGTGGTGGCGCTGCCGTTCGAGGACCAGGTCGCCACACGGCTCAAGCAGGGCCGGCCGCCACTCGGCGTCGAGCTGAGACTGACCGATGACGCCGGCCAGCCGACCCCGCGGGACGGCGAAAGTTTCGGCCGGCTCAAGGTGCGCGGCGCGGCTGTCGCCGGCGGCTATTTCAAGGGCGAAGGCGGCGAAATCATCGATCGCGAAGGGTTTTTCGACACCGGCGATGTCGCCACCATCGACGCCGCTGGCTACATGCAGATCACCGACCGGGCCAAGGATGTCATCAAATCGGGCGGCGAGTGGATCAGCTCGATCGACATCGAGAATATCGCCGCCGGCCATCCCAAGGCGTTCATGGCCGCGGTGATCGGCGTGCATCACCCGAAATGGGACGAGCGGCCCCTGCTGCTGGTCAAGTTGCGGCCTGGCGAGAGCGCCACCGCAGAGGAATTCCAGCGTTATCTTGACGGCAAGATTGCGCGTTGGTGGATGCCCGACGCGGTCGAATTCGTCGATGACATCCCGCTGGGAGCGACCGGCAAGATCGACAAGAAAGTGATCCGCCAGCGTTTCGCGAACTATGTGCTGCCGACCGCTCACAGCGCCGCCAGCTAAGGTTCAAGGCGCCAGATGGAACTCGGAATCGATTCCGGGCGCGCCATCGGCGGCGACGCGGCCGTCCTTGACCAGGGCGATCATGTGGGCGAGCACCGAATGAGCGGCCGCCGGCCACAAGCGCCTATCGACCGACGCATAGAGCCTTGGCACCATCTCGCCGATCCGATGCTTGCCGCCCGCCAGTTCGCCGAGAATCTGGCGCTCGCGGGCCAGGCGGTGAGCGATGTAGGCGTCAATGAACGGGGTCACTTCGCGGATCGGCGGCCCATGCGTCGGCCAGAGGGTCGCAAAACCGCGCGACCGCACGGCGCGGAGGCTCGCGAGATAGTCCGTCATATCGCCATCCGGCGGGGTGATCACCGTCGTCGACCAGCCCATGATGTGGTCGCCGGAAAACAGCGCATTCTCCTCGGCGAGCGCATAGCAGATGTGGTTTGAGGTGTGGCCGGGCGTCGGCAGGGCTTCGACGGCCCATCCCCGACCTTGAATCGTCGCTCCGTTGCAGACCGAAATATCCGGCCTGAAAGTGTTATAGCCAGCTTCGAGCCCGATCTCGTCTTCGACCGGCGGGTCCGCCACCGCGCAGCCGAGCACCGGCGCGCCGGTTTGCGCTTTCAGAGCCCGCGCCAGCGGGGAATGATCCGCGTGGTGATGGGTCACCAGGATATGGCTGACCGTCTCGCCATCGACCGCGGCAAGGATCGCCGCCAGATGCTCGGGATCGTCGGGGCCAGGATCGATGACCGCCAACTCGCCGTGGCCAACGATATAGGTCCCGGTGCCAAGATAGGTGAAGGG
>DATBOH010000274.1:0-6363 GCA_036553915.1 Caulobacteraceae bacterium
ACCGTCTCGTCATAGAGATGGGCGCGTTCGAGGCTCTCGAAGTCGGCGTATTCACAGTTTGCCAGGGCTGCAGGCGGCGGGAAGATGACCCGGTTGTCGCGGTAGGCGGCAGGCATCAGGGCCAGGGCGGCGGCATTGGCGGTCGGATAGCTGGTCGCCGTGGCGATGCCAGCGTCGGTCGCGCCATCGAGCAGAAAATTGATGAAGGCGTGGGCGTTGTCGGGCCTGGGCGCGCCGGTCGGGATGCACAGACAATCGGAGTTGAACTTGGAGCCCTCGCGCGGGACCACGAAATCGAGATCTGGATCCTCGGCCATCACCCGAGCGATGTCGCCATTGTAGTCCATGACGATGTCGATATCGCCGGCCAGCAGCAGGTCCTGGCCGTTGTCGTGATGGAACACCGCGACATTGGACTTCTGGCGAATGTACATCGCCGCCACTTCATCGATGACCCGCGGTGGAATGTCGCGCACCGAATGGCCGAGGTACTTGGCGCCCAGCTCGATCAGGTCGTCAGCCTCGGCGACCAGGCCGATGCGGCCCTTGTATCGGTCACTGTCCATGACCCACTTCCAGCTGTCGGGGGCGCCATCCACTTTCGACTTCCGATAGCCGAGGCCGAGCACCAGCCAGGTGTAGGGCACAGACCAGCGTCGGCCAGGATCGAAGGGGGCGTCAATGAAGGCCGGCTGGATATTCTTCAGGTTTGGCAGCTTGGCGTGATCGAGCGGCTGGATCAGGCCGGCGATGCGCAGGCGCGTCACATATTCGTTCGACGGCACCACGACATCGAACCCGGGATTGCCGGGCCTGAGCTTGGCGAACAGCTCGTCGTTGGTGGAGAACAGGCTCATCTTTACCGCGACGCCGCTGGCGCGGGCGAAATCGGCCAAGGTGGTGTCGCCGATATAGTTGTCCCAGTTGTAGAAATTGAGCCGCTTCTGCTCGCCGTTGCGGCCGAGCGGGGCCTTGCCGGCGCAGGCCTCAAGAGAAAATCCGGCGGCCGCCGCGCCGAAGCCGGAGAGCAGCGAACGCCGCGACGCCCCGCGCCGGCGGCTAGGCATTCTTCAGATACCAGTCGTAGTCGAGCGGCGAGATGACGGTGTTGAAACGGTCCTGCTCGGCCCGCTTGACCGTCGCGTACATTGAGACGAAGCGCTCGCCCAGATAGGCCTTGAGGGTCTGGGACTCGGCGAACAGATCCACGGCCGCGAACCAATGGCCGGGCAGGCGCTGGGTCGACGCGGCGGCCGCCGCATAGCCATCGCCCTGCACCGGCGGACCTGGGTCGATCTTGCCAGTCAGGCCATGATGAACGCCGGCTAGCAAGGCCGCCAGGGCCAGATATGGATTGGCGTCCGCCCCGGCGACCCGGTGCTCGATGTGACGCGAGGTTGGCGGCCCGGCCGGAACCCGCAGCGACACGGTGCGGTTGTTGACGCCCCAGGTCGCGGCGATCGGCGCGTAGGAATTGGGCTGGAAGCGGCGGAAGGAATTGGCCCCCGGCGCGAACAGGGCCACGCTCTCGGCCAGCACCGCCTTGAGGCCGCCGATCGCGTGGCGCAGCGCCGGCGTTCCTTCCGGCGCCTGGTCGGCGAAGATGTTGTCGCCCCGCTCGTCGAGCACGCTGACATGCAAATGCAGCCCGCTGCCAGAAAGCTCGGCGAACGGCTTGGCCATGAAACTGGCCTCGAGGCCGTGGCGGGCGGCGACGCCCTTGGCCAGGCGCTTATACATCACCGCTTCATCGGCGGCGCGCAGGGCGTCGGGCCCGTGGCGCAATGTCAGCTCGATCTGGCCGGGGGCATATTCCGAGATCGCCGCCTCCAGCGGTACGCCCTGGACGTCGGCGGCGGCCCACAGCTCGCGTAGGAAGGGCGCGAAATCCTCCAGTTCGCGCAGGCCGTACACGGCGTGCTGGGTCGGCGGAGCTGCCCCCTTCGGCGCGGCCAGGCGCGGCGGCGCGCCAGCCTCGCGCGCCGGTTCGAGCAGGTAATATTCGAGTTCGCAAGCGACCACCGGCGTCAGTCCATCGGCGGCGAATCGATCGATCACCCGCTTCAGCACATGCCGCGGATCGAGATCGTGAGCGGTTCCATCGAGCTCGTACATCGAGACCAGGCATTGGGCCGTGTCGGCTCCGAGCCAAGGCGCCTTGACCAGGGTTCCGGGCGCCGGCCACGCCAGACGGTCGGCGTCGCCATCCTCCCAGACCAGACCCGTCGCCTCGACATCGCGGCCGGTGACATCACAGACGAGCACCGATCCGGGCAGGAACCGGCCCTGGTCATAGACTGCTTCGATCTCGCGCCGGCGCAGGCGCTTGCCGCGCGGCACGCCCGACAGGTTGGTGAATACGATCTCGAAGAAGGCCGCGTCAGGATGAGCGGCCAGGAAGGCGCGCACCTCGGCCGGATCGGCGATCATTGCGGTGCTTCCGGCCTTCGCCAATCCCCGGCTCCCTGGAAATCTGTGATCACTCTTTTCGGCGACCCCGGGGCGAAGTCAAGGGTTCTGGCGGACGCCCGTTCGGATCGCTAGCTTGGCGAGCATGAATGAAACCGCGCGCGGCGCCGAGGGCCAATACCTGCGGCCCGACCTCAGCTACGGCGACTACCTCGACCTTGAGCGGGTGCTCTCGGCCCAACACCCCCTGTCGGCGCAGCACGACGAAATGCTGTTCATCATCATCCACCAGGCGTCCGAGCTATGGATGAAGCTGTCCATCCATGAGCTCTCGGCCGCCCGTGACCGCATCGCCGCCGACGATCTGCCCAGCGCCCTGAAGATGATCGCCCGGGTCGGTCGCATCCAGGCGCAGATGATCCAGTCGTGGGACGTGCTCGCGACCCTGACGCCCAGCGAATACCGGCGCATCCGCCCATCGCTCGGCCAGAGCTCGGGCTTCCAGTCATACCAGTATCGCCTGCTCGATTTCATCCTCGGCGCGCGCCGCCAGGGCGTAGCCGCGGCGCACGAGCGGACGCCAGACATCCACGCTCGGCTTGAAGCGATGCTCGCCTCCCCCAGCCTCTACGATGCGGCGATCGGTTTATTGGCGCGGCGGGGATACGCCATCGACCCGGCGGTGCTGGAGCGCGATTTCACCGCCCCCTATGCCGAGAATGCCAGCGTCGAAGCGGCATGGCTGGCGGTCTATCGTGACCCCGAACGGCGCTGGGATCTCTATGAGCTGGCCGAAAAGCTCGTCGACCTGGAATACCGCTTCCAGCAGTGGCGCTTCGCACATCTGAAGACGGTGGAGCGGATCATCGGCGGCAAGATGGGAACCGGCGGCAGCTCCGGAATGGGCTATCTGGCCAGCGTGCTGGCGACGCAGTTCTTTCCCGAACTGCTGAAAGTGCGCACCGAATTGTAAGGGGTGGGTCGCCTTGGCTGGCGGCGCGGGCTGAAAACGCAGCGAGCGGAGCGGTGTTCAGGCCGCCCCGCCGCTCACGCCAGGACGCTTCGGCGGAGCGAAACGTCTCGATTCGAATCGATTTGCCGATTCGGCGCTATTTCAGGTGATTGGCGAGATGCTTGTTCATCTCGAACATGTTCACCCGATCTTTGCCGCCGAACACTGGTTTCAGCTTCGAATCGGCCATGATTTCGCGCTTGTTGGCGGGATTCTGAAGTTTGTTGGCCTTGATATAGGCCCACATCTTCGAAACAACTTCCCCCCGAGACAGTGACGCGGAGCCGACGATCGCCGACAACTCATTCGACGGTTTCAAAACCTGTTGAAGGCCATTGGGCTTTTTGTCAGGCATCTTGGTGTTTTCGCTCCCATTGAGGCCCTATCGCGGCTATCGCGCGCGCCTCGCAGAGAGAGAATGTCCAAATCCGCGCCCTTGCCAAGCCCCAATTTAGATTTGGCCTGTGGAGGGCTTTACTTGCGGACCACGATCGACAGCCCATCGCCAATGCTCGCCAGCGTCGCTTCGACTCGGGCGTCGGCGTGAATCTTGGCCGCCAGCGCGCGCAGAGCGACCGTGTCGGCGGAGGTGTCGGCCGGGTCGGCGACTGCTCCGCTCCACAACATATTGTCGATCAACATGAGGCCGCCTGGCCGCAAGAGTTGCAGGCCGAGCTCGTAGTAGGCGTCATAGCCAGTCTTGTCGGCGTCGATGAACATCAGATCGAAATGGCCGCCCTGGCCTTCGTCGAGCAGCGCCCGCAGGCTATCGGCGCCAGGGCCAATGCGCGCGCTGATCAGGGGATCGACGCCGGCGGCCCGCCAATAGGCCGAGGCCCGCTCGATCATCGCCCCGGAAATATCGCAGGCGACAAGTTCGGCGTCGGCGCCATGCATGGCTTGCATCGCCAGGCCGACCGCGGTCGAAGAATAGCCGGTGAACACCCCGACCTCGAGCGCCCGGCGGGCCCGGATGGCGCTCGCCAAGACCTGCATGAATGCGCCCTGTTCCGGGCTGATCTGCATATTGGCCAGTGGCATGGTTTTGGTTTCGGCCCGGCACCGGGACAGCACCGGGTGCTCGCGCACCCCCACCTTTTGCAGATAGGCGACGACCGGCGGGGTCAGATTCATCGACACGGACATCTGGGTTTCCTTTCTAGATCAAGGATTCGGCGGCGGCGTCGAGGATCGCCTCGGCGTCCAGGCGGTAGGCGCGATAGAGATCGTCAATCTCGCCGGATTGGCCAAAACTTTCGACCCCGAGGGCGCGAACCGGATGACCGAGCACCCCACCCAGCCACGAAAGGGTCGCCGGCGGTCCGTCGATGACGGTGACCAGGCTTGCGCCATGCCCAAGCCGCTTCAGCAGGACCGCGGCGTGCGAGTCCTTGGCCGACATGGTCCAGCCGCGATGCAGGCGGTCGGGGCTGACCACGGCCAGCAGGCCGGCGCCTGGGAAATCCTCGGCGATCCCAGCGTGGGCGGCCAAGGCCTCAGGGGCGACGGCGCCGGCGTAGACCACCGCCAACCGCGCTTCGGGCCCCGGTTCGATCAGCCAGTAGGCCCCCTCGATCAGCGCCGCGCTCCAAGCCTCGTCGGGGTCGCGCCGGGGTTGTTCGAGGACCCGGGTCGATAGGCGCAAATAGACGCTGCCGCCGTCCTCGGCCTGCATATGGGTGAAACTCCAGCGCATGATTTCGCTCAGCTCGTCCACGAACGCCGGCTCGAAGGCCGAGAGACCGGCCTGGGCCATGCCGATCAGGGGCGTGTGAATCGACTGGTGCGCGCCGCCCTCGGGCGCCAAGGTGATGCCGGAGGGCGTCGCCGCCAGCAAAAAGCGGGCGTCCTGGTAGCAGGCGTAGTTGAGGGCATCGAGGCCGCGATTGATGAACGGGTCGTAGAGCGCCCCCACCGGCATCAGCCGCTCGCCGAACATCGCCCCCGTCAGGCCGAGCGCCCCAAGCAACAGGAAGAGATTGTTCTCGGCGATCCCGAGCTCGATATGCTGGCCGTTCGGGCCCATGGCCCAGCGTTGCGGCGAGGCGATGGCGGCGTCGCGGAAATGATCCGGCGAAGCGGCGCGGGCGAACAGGCCGCGTTGATTGACGAAGGCTCCGAGGTTGGTCGAGACCGTTACGTCCGGCGAGGTGGTGACGATGGCGTCGGCGAGCGGCCCGCCGGCGCGGGCCAGGTCGTTGAGAATACGACCGAAGGCGACCTGGGTGGAGCTGCGCCCCGAGGGTTTTGGAAACGGCTCCGGCACGGCGATCGGGGCGGCTCGCGGAGCCGGCTCCCGGGCCGCGAACGGGACCTTGCCAAGGAACGCACGATAGTCGCCCTCCGGGCGCGGCAACCCGGCGAAGGCCGCCCATTCTTCACCCCTTGGTACGCCCATGCGGGCCTGGAACGCCGCCATCTGGGTCTCGGTCATCAGACCGGAGTGGTTGTCCTTGTGGCCTTGAAACGGCAGGCCATAGCCCTTGAGCGTATAGATGATGAACAGCTTCGGCTTGTCGTCGGTGACGGCGTTGAAGGCGTCCAGCAGCAGGTCGAGATCGTGGCCGCCGAGGTTGGTCATCAGATCCGCCAGGGTCTGGTCGTCGAAGCGGGCGAGCAGAGTCGCGACCTGGGGATCGCCGCCGAGGTCGGCGAGAATGGCCGCCCGCCAGGCCGCGCCACCCTGGAACGCCAGGCCGCTGTAGCGATCGTTGGGGCAGTCGTCGAACCAGGTCTTCAGGGCCGCCCCTCCCGACTGAGCGAAGGCGGCTTCCAGCCGACGGCCATATTTCAAGGTTACGATATCCCAGCCGACCGCCGCGAAGATTTCCGAGAACCGCAAAAACATGCGTTCCGAAGTGGTGGCGTCCAGGCTCTGGCGATTGTAGTCGACGATCCACCAACAGTTGCGCAGATCGTGTTTGGCGCCTTCGATGGCGCAC